>JAHIUL010000178.1 GCA_018817195.1 Candidatus Margulisiibacteriota bacterium | reverse complement strand
GATAATTTTGGCGATCTTTGGCTCATCATATTTCGTGTGGGCGCGCAGGGCAAAAGCCACATTCTCATAAACATTCATGGAATCAAAAAGGGCCGCGCTCTGAAAAACAAACCCGACTTTTTTCCTTAAGTTAGTCAGGCCGTCCTCAGATAACGAATGCACGTCCATATTATTAATAATAATCCTGCCGCTGGTCGGCTCTTCCAGCCGGATCAGCAGTTTAAGCAAAGTGCTCTTGCCGCAGCCTGACGGGCCAATGACAGCTAAAGATTCGCCATCTTTTACTTCAAGGTTTACCCCCTGCAGGACTTTTAATTGGTCAAAATATTTGGTTAAGTTCTCTAATTTAATCATTTAAAAAATAATGTTGTCAGAAAATAATTAACAATAAACAAAGTTATCAGGGAGGTCACAACCGCAGAGGTGGTCGCCTCACCCACCCCTTTGGCCCCGCCCCTCGCAGATAAACCCTTATAACAGGCGATCAGGGCAATGATCATGCCGAAAACAAAAGTTTTAATTAACCCGCCCAACAGGTCCCAAACGCCCATTAATTGCTGGGCTGTTGCTAGGTACTGCACTGAATTAATATCGCTCACAGAGGTGGCAATGAAATAGCCGCCGGCAAAACCAACAACATCAGCTAAAACAGTTAACACCGGCAGCATCGCTGCCGCGGCGATAAAACGCGGCACAATCAAATAGCGCACCGGGCTGACCCCCAAAGCAGACATGGCATCGATCTGCTCTTTAACCTTCATGGTGCCAAGCTCAGCGGCAATAGCCGCGGCAACGCGCGCGGCCACAACAATGCCTGTGACCGCTGGACCGAGTTCGCGCGCCATGCCAATGCTCATGACGCCGCCGGCAAATTTACCCGCCCCAAATTTAACAAACTCGCCGGCAATCTGCAGGGCAAAGACCATGCCGATAAATGAGGCCGTAACTAATGCCAGGGGAAGCGATTCGTAGCCGATTTTTACCATCTGCTCAAAGGTTAAATTGTAATTAAACCTGCCAAGAAAAATATCCCTGACAACCTGCCGGGTCAAAAGAGTTATCCTGCCTAATTCCTCAAGAATACTTATGGTTTTATGGCCAATCGGCTCAATAATTTTTTTGTATGGCATAAGGAATTTTCTCCACCAGATCAGAAGCAATTAAACCAGGCTGGCCGGATTCTTTGGCTGCCAGGTCACCGGCCAGGCCATGCACCTGGACCCCAACTGTTGCCGCCTGCCAGGCTGTTAAACCCTGCGCTTTAAAAGCCGCAATCATACCGGTCAAAACATCTCCAACTCCGCCCGAAGCCATGCCGGGATTGCCTGTTTTATTAATGTAAACACGGCCAGCTGCATCAGCTACAACAGTGGCATGCCCTTTTAGCACGACAATTACACCGAGTTTAGCCGCCAAATCTTTAGCAACCTTGGTTCTATTTTTTTGCACAAAGGCAGTTGGCATTTTGATTAGCCTGGACATTTCTCCAGGATGGGGAGTTAAGATAATCTCAGATTTTGATTTTTTCAGTAAATTAAAATTATTAGCTAAGACATTGAGGGCGTCGGCATCAATTATGAGAGATGAGATATCAGATATGAGAGATGAGAGAATCTTTTTGGTGTTACGATTAACTCCAAGACCAGGACCAATAGCAACTACGTCTGGATTTACAGTTTTGATCTTATTAAAAGGTAAAGTGATAACTTCAGGAGTTAACGAATCAACAAAGTTGACCAGATTTTTCGGCACAGCTAAATAAGTTAAGCCAGCGCCGGAGCGCATTGCCCCGCGTGAAGCTAACACAGCCGCGCCGGTCATGCCTTCCGAGCCTGCCACAATCAAGACCCGGCCATAGTCACCTTTGTGGCTGTTTGCTCTCCTTGGCACTAATAATTTATGTTTTTTACTCTTCCACATATACGGATGCGACTGCAAAATCCCTGGAATGCGATAAACTTATATGCGCGTTATCTAATGACTGGCCTTTAAAATAAATCAAAGGTTTGCCATGATGGTTATTTTTTATTTCTACATCTTTCCATTTAATCCCGTGGTTATTACGGCCGAAGCCGGCAATGCCAAGACCAATGGCTTTGGAAAACGCCTCCTTGGCAGCAAAACGGACAGCTAATTCTGGATAACGATACCTTCCCCTCCCCTGGCAATACTTTATTTCCTTGTCATTATAAACCTTACGAAGGAATGTCTCCCCGTATTTATCTACGGCATTCTTGATGCGTTCAATTTCAATTATATCTATACCAATACCTTTTAACATGCTAGTAAAATTTTAACGTATAACTGTGCCGTACTCAACCTTTGAACTGGCCTCAGAACTGATCACGTTAACCTCCCATTTAATATGAGTAACATCACCATCAACATAAGTGCCTGTTGGCGTATAATCCCAATTTGAGCCGTTATCATTGCTAAAATAAACAGCGCTTAGGCTCTCGCCAGTTGCTGTGCCCAACTTAAACTGGGTATATTCCGGAATTTGATCAATGATAACAATATTACTGGCCTCAGCAAACCCAATATTCTGGTAATACAAATAATAATTAATAATTGAACCTGGCACAGGATCAGATGAACCGCCGGTATAAGTAGCCGGAGCAGCCACAATTGCTTCCCTGGTCACTTCCAGCTGAGGAGCGCTGGCCTGGTTGGAAAATTCACTTTCGTTAGTCGCTGCGTCATGCGCAGTAATAACATAATAATAATCTGTTCCTAAAATAACTGTTGTATCAGAGGTTGATGTGCCGGTAATCAAGGACATAATTTTACTGTAACCAGTATCCGGGGTTGTGCTGCGGTAAAGGTCATAGCCAGCAACACCAGAACCGCTGTCACCAGCCGAAGCTTCCCAGGTTAAATAAACATAAGCCGGACCAGTCACAGGTAAAGCTTCTGCAGCCAATGATTCTGGAGTGATCGGCGGAGCAAAGTCTGTTTGAAAATCAGGATCACCGCCCAGGGTTACCCAATCACTGTAATAATTTTCTAAGTCGCGAACCCTGACCTGCCAGATATAGCCGGAGTTATCAGCCATGTTAATTGCTTCTACAGACGTATTTATGGGTGTGCCGGAATAATTGACAGCGCCACCTTCAAAGCTTGGCGTGTCAGAAAAAGCCTCGCCGCTTAAAACAACTTCGATTTCCAGAACCAAAACATCCCCTGGATCAGGGTCAGAAATATCCACCTTCATCACTTCAGTTGACGTCTTTGTCCAGCCGGCTGGCCAGGCAATCTGGGTCACGCCGTCAGCGCGAAACTGCTGCAAGCTTTCTGGGCTGGAAGGTTTTGTGTTGGTCGTATAAATATAGCCCTGCCCGGCTATTTTGCTGGCTGACTCAGCGCTGCCCACTGCCGACTGCTGGCCTGCAGAACCCTGGCGCAGAATATAGCTTTCGGAAGTGCCCCTGTTTCCGCCCTGATTGTAAACATCTGTCTGTAAACCGTAGTTTGTGCTAGTGCGGCGGGCAGAATTAGCTGTACCAAATAAAATAAACAAAACTGCAATAACAATTATCAACTTTTGTTTATTCAACATCATCAATATCCCTCGTCCCAATTTAACCATTGCTGAACTATAGGAGCAAACGCCGGTGTTTTGGACAATATTTCCGCAACCTCAGCCCTGGTCAAATCCCTGTTCACTTCAAAGTTTCCATCACCAAGATACTGGAGCAGCCCCGCGTCCTTGGCAGCAGCAATATTTGGGGTTGCCCAATAGCGGCCAATCAAATCAGGAAAAGGCAGTTCAGATATCCTGGATGCCGGCAGTTTGGCAAACCTGGAAATTATCGTAACACCCTCAGCGCGGGTAATGTAGCCATTTGGCCTAAAGGTGTTATCCGGGTAACCATTAACAACTCCAAGCTGGACGGCCAGGGCAATATATCTGGCTGCCCAATGGTTGGCAGGCACATCGTTAAAAGTTAACCGCGTTTCTTCAGAGACAGCGATAACGTCCAGCCCTTCTGACTCCTCAAACTCAACTGCTGCCGGAGTTAACAGTTTTTCCGCTCTTTTTAATTCCGCTGGAGTCAGGCTTTTTATCAACAGTGCGCACATTTCAGCCCTGGTTATATTGCCTTCCGGCTTAAAGGTGCCGTCTGGATAACCGGAAATAACCTTTTCCATGGCTAAAATAGAAACAGGCACAGCTGCCCAATGCCGCACAGACACATCATTAAACCTCATTAATCGCAAGACCCTAATCTTTTGGGAGTGCACTAAAGCCCTGTCCTCGTAAGCCCGGGCAACAAAACTATTTTTACCCAGTTCCAAAGGAAACTTCATTTGAAAACGGTTCCTATCAATCGGCACATCAACCAGATCAATATCTACACGGCTAACATCCGGCTCAAGTATAATGCCCTGAAAATTAACATTTTCATAAAAAAGTATTGTCTGATCAGCCGGCAACACAACAAAATAAGACTTTTGCTTTTTTCCCTCATCCTCAGTAGGAAGGCCGTAACTTAATGAAAAATAATGAGAATCATTATCAGTCACCTGGTTATACTGATGAAAAGCATAATCAAAACGGAAGTTGCCAAAATATAAACCAACACCCATTGTCAGGTTATTGGTTGCTTCTAAATCTGAGCCATTGGTGCCAACATAATCTTGGTCAACGCCTAAACGGATGTCGAGCATTTCCAAAGGCGACCATTCTGTGCCAATATGCCAGAGGAGAGGCACATTGCTGCGAAAAGGCGCAAAATCAGTGTCAATATTTAATGACAACTCGTGATGCCCAAATTTACGCCAGGCTTCTTTGCCCAGCAATTGAAAAGTTACCCCGGCTTTCATGGTTGAGGGGATTGTTTCCTCGCGGCCATTATTCCAAACAATTTTGCCGCCCATGTCATAATGCAGGGCGTTTTTCCAGACAAAACCTGCCTGCACAATCTTGTTTGGTTTATAATGCAAACCCAAATCCATTTCCGTGCCAGAAGCATTGCCATTGTCAATGCCCGGCCCTGTCATGCCAAGGGCAAAGATTTTCAATGTCGCGCCCACAGAAAAATCATCCAGCAAACTAAAACTTGTTAATCCGGCCAAGGGCCGGCCCAAAGAGAATAAGATAACCTGGTCACTAAAAGTATAAGTACCGCCTTCGCTGGACGAAGCGATTATCCTGATGCCGTCATCGGTTTCAAAAGTAACTGCCTGGGAAACAAAACTCACGCTGTTGCCAACATAGCCAAGGCCAAAAGTACCAAATGGCATTGGCAGGGCCCCGCCAAAGTTTATATAATCATATTCATTAATAAATCTTCCCTGCATACTGGTTAGCTGCAATTCTTTAACTTCAGCTAATCCAGCCGGATTAATAAATATGGATGCAAGATCATCAGATAAGCCAACATAAGCTGACCCCATACCCAGTACTCTTGCCCCGATACCGATGCGGCTGGGATCATTAGCAATCCTTATCTCATCTGACACCACACGCGTAGCCAAAGCAAAAAATATCAGGCAAATAATTAACCCCCTGATTATTTGGTCATTCATAAATTACGATTCTTCCTGAACCAATTACCCTTCCTTCAGAAATTATTTTGAAAGCATAAATACCATTGCCAACCCCATAACCTGCATCTGCCCTGCCATCCCAGGAAGCTTCGTTATAGCCAGCTTTGCCGCCATTAGCGCCGGCAACATATTTTCTGGTCACCAGCAGGCCGGCTGGGCCGTATAGATAAAGCGTTACATCTGAATTCTTATTTAATTTATAAGCTATTTTAACTTCCCCATCCCTGCTCGGGGCAAAAGGAGTCTTACTTACTAAAACCGGTTCAATGATTCCAATCGGGGCGCGTGTAACAACCAAATCTGATAATTCTTTAGTTGTACTGCCGCCGTCGATATCCTTAGCTTCAATTGCAATAGAATGCTTGCCAGCTTCAAGGTCAGACATGTCTAAGCGGGCCTTAATTGACTCGTCCTCTTCAGTCACAATTGTGTAAGAAACTTCTTCACCATCTACCAAAACCTTGATAGAGCCAGGATCTAATGTCTTTGTCCCGGTAATATCAATATCAAAAGAAGCATCCTTATCAATACTGTCGCCTGTTTTAACAATAACACCGGCAACATCAACCACTACAACCGGCTTCACCGCCAGGTCACTGGTCAAAAAGCCATACTTATAATCTTCAAGCAATATTTCCCCGTACACATCCCTGGCGCCTGAAGGAATGGTCATTTCATAATAAGTGTCTTTTCTAAAACCATCTTCTGGCACAAACCTTACACTGGTACTATCTTCTGACCAAACCAGCCTGCCTTCGGTCGGCGGCACAATGGTAAAGCCTCTTTCAACTGACTCGCGCTCAACTGATTGAGCAAACTCAACCAGTAAGTCGCTGTCAAAAGCAACTTTATCTCCAACCACCCTATCTGTCTGCACAGTAATAAAGCTTGAATCAAATCGCTGCACCCCGGTTCTTGTGCCCAAAGGCTGATAAGGTACAGTAGTAGTTGTGGTAGAAGTCGTAGTTGTAGTAGTGGTTGTTGTAGTGGTTGTTGTTGTAGTGGTAGTCGTTGTTGAGACATCAACTGAATAAATAAATCCCTGGCCAACGCCAAAACT
>JAHIUL010000177.1 GCA_018817195.1 Candidatus Margulisiibacteriota bacterium | reverse complement strand
GGCTTGCCTTCATAATAAGCGATAAAATTTGTGCCTAAACCTTTGGTAAAAAGTATATCTCTCATTAACTGGTAATATCTTAAGGGATGGATTAAAAATTTATCGCGGTTGGCTGTTTCTTGATATAGTTGGTAGAAAACATTAAGTCCTTTTTCACTTGGGTCTTCTTGAACCACTACACCTTTTCTTTGCGCCAGCCTGATATTATATCTAGTCTTTTCCTCAAAGCTAGCCAGGATTGTATCATTGCTGCGGCGCAGGTTAACTATAAAAGTTGCCCGAGGTTGAATCTGTTTGGGCGCCTTTTCAAAGCCCAAGGTATTAAGCAGGTCCAATTCCTCAATTTGTTTTTCAGAAACAGCTGGATCGATTTTCAAAGAAATAGCTCGATGTTCTTCCGCTTCTTTTTCCACTTCAGTCAACAAGAACTCAATCACGCGCCTGACAGTTTCCCTATCAGGCAGTTTCTTATAATTGATAACCGGTCCGCGAGGAGCATAAAGAATGGAGTGTTTGATATAAGGCACAGGCCGTTTTAAGATTTGAATCCCGCCGACTATTTCCCCGGCATCTTCCACTGCAAATCTTAAGGGCTGCCAGCCGAATTTCGCCTTAAATTCGCCCCATTCAAAGGACTGGAGAATTGGGCATTCCGGCGTCTGCGACACAAAGTTATTCCAGATTTCCCTCTCCGGGAAAGTGATTTGCCTGACTTTCATTTGTGATATAATTATAACATGATCCATTCTACTTTGCTTAGGATCATCCTGAGCGAGGCCGACTGAAAGGAGGACGAGTCGAAGGATGATTTTAATGATCGATAACTACGATTCCTTTACCTACAATCTTGTCCAGTATCTCGGCGAGCTGGGCGAGGAACTGCAGGTTTTTCGCAACGACAAAATCACTGTGGCAGAAATTAAAAAGCTAAAACCCAGCCGCATCGTGATCTCCCCCGGCCCAGGCACACCCAAGGACTCAGGAATTTCCCCCGAAGTAATCAAGGCTTTTGCCGGTAAAATCCCTATCCTGGGGGTTTGTTTGGGTGAGCAGACCATCGCGGAAGTCTATGGGGGGAAAGTTATTTTAGCTGAGAATTTAATGCATGGGAAAACTTCTGAAATCCACCATGACGGCAAAACTATTTTTAAAGGCCTGCCCAACCCTTTTACTGCCACCCGCTACCACTCATTGATCGTTGAAAAAAAATCTTTACCCGATTGTTTTGTAATCAGCGCCTGGACAGACAAAGATGAAATAATGGGGATCCGACACAAAGAATTTGTTTTAGAAGGTGTTCAATTCCACCCGGAATCTATTTTGACGGAGTCGGGGAAGAATCTTTTGCAGAACTTTTTATCTCTTTAGGCTTACTTTCTTTAACTTTCTTTTCCGATTTTGTTTTTTTCTTGTAATCTGTCACATGAAAACCAGATCCTTTGAAAACAATCCCAGCAGCAGAAATTAATCGGTTGACCTTGCCCCCGCACTTAGGACATTCTTTTAACGGCTTTTCCGTTATCCTCTGCTTAACTTCAAAAATATGATTGCACTTGGTGCATTTGTAGTCGTAAAGCGGCATGATATATTAATTATACCATAGGTTGTGTTGGGGCTTTGGTAATGTTGATATTATTTACAAAATCAACAGTCGGGGTATTAACAGTATAGACATCAGGCAAGCCTGGCACTTTATTCAACTTGCCGGTCATTTCCTCAAACTTATCTCTGAGCACATTCATAAAATTGGTTTGAGAATTGTTTGCCTGAGGTTTTATTTTTGGGGCAATATTAACATTTAAACCGGTTATTTTATCTACCATTAAATAAATTCCTTTGAAAATGCGGGCATTAATATTATCGTGTTAAAAAGCGAAAAACTTGTGTTAGGAAATCTTTTTCAGGCCGTTTAGGTACGGCTGTAGAGCGTCCGGAACAACAACTGAACCATCCTTCTGCTGATAATTTTCTAAGATTGCAGCAAAAGTACGGCCAACAGCTAAACCTGAACCGTTTAAAGTGTGGAGAAAATCTGGTTTAGCCTTTGGTGATGGCCGAAAACGAATCCCTGCCCTCCTGGCCTGGAATGATTCAAAGTTTGAGCATGATGAAATTTCGCGATACTGGTTTTCTGATGGAAACCAAACTTCTATGTCATAAGTTTTAGCTGAAGCAAAACCTAAATCGCCAGTACAAAGTTCTACAATTCGATAAGGCAAACCTAACTTTTGCAAAATTGTCTCAGCATTTTTGGTTAAACTCTCCAATTCTTCATAAGACTTATCCGGCTCAGTAAATTTAACCATTTCAACTTTATTAAATTGATGCTGACGAATTATGCCTTTAACATCTTTGCCATAAGAACCTGCTTCCCTTCTAAAACAAGGTGAATAGCAAACATATTTGATTGGTAATTTATCAGTTGGCACAATTTCTTCACGATGAAGGTTGGTAACTGACACTTCTGCAGTTGGGATTAAATAGAATTCATCGTCACGGCAGCGAAACATTTCTTCTTCAAACTTAGGCAGCTGGCCAGTGCCGAGCATGCTTTTGGAATTAACTAAAACAGGTGGAAAAACTTCGGTATAGCCATGTTCTTTGGTATGAACATCCAACATGAAGTTGATCAAAGCCCTTTCAAGCGCCGCGCCTTTATCCCGATAAACCACAAATCGCGCACCGGATATTTTAGCTGCTTGCTCAAAATTTAAGATGCCAAGGTTCTTGCCGATCTCATCATGCGCCTTAGATTTAAAATCGAGCTTCTTCTTTTCTCCCCAGGACCTAACTTCAAGGTTATCGCGGGAATCAGTGCCAATTGGCACAGAATGATGCGGCAAATTGGGTATTTCATAGGCAATCTGATCAAGTTTTTCCTCAATACCTCTTTGTTTTTCATCAAACTGCTTGATCTGGGCAGAGACGTCTTTCATTTCAGCAATAATCTTATCAGCCTTTTGCTTTTTTTCTTTC
>JAHIUL010000176.1 GCA_018817195.1 Candidatus Margulisiibacteriota bacterium | reverse complement strand
GATTTGATTGTTGCGCGCAACTTATTGGATGTTAAAGGCGGCCGCTTCGTGCCGCAGGATCACCAGCTCTACACAATGCGCAATGCAGCGGATTATTACTAGGCCTAAGTTGCCAGCATATTCGCCACACGCAAATGTTCGTAATCAATTTGCTTGGTTTTCTTAATGATCTTTTTGATCGGGCAAAGGCTGACCCGGTCAGAAATTGCGCCTATCAGATAACCCGTCTTGCCTTTGATCATTGCTTCAACCGAGGCTGCTCCGAGTTTGCAGGCCAGCTCCCTGCTAAGAGTAGTTGGTGACCCGCCCCTTTGCACATAACCAAGATTTGATACCCTGACTTCAATATTAAGCATGTCCTGCAGTTTATCAGCGATCTCAAAAGCATTGCCCGCTCCTTCTGCCACTACAATTATAAAACTTTCTTTGCCCCTTTCCTGTCCGGTCCTGATTTGACGGGCTACCATTTCAAGGTTAAATCTTACCTCGGGAATAAGGATGGCTTCCGCGCCTGAGGCCATGCCCACATCCAGAGCAATAAAACCGTTGTGCCTGCCCATAACTTCTACCAGAAATACCCTTTCATGCGAAGTTGCGGTGTCTCTAATTTTATCAATTGCTTCCAAAGCGGTGTTAACAGCTGTATCAAATCCTATAGTGTAATCAGTTCCCGGGATATCATTGTCAATGGTAGCAGGGATAACGTTGACCGGTACGCCAAACTCCTGCATAAACCTGTAAGCTGATTTCATTGATCCGTCCCCGCCAATAACAATTAATCCGTCAATTTCTCTTAATTTTACTTCTTTAAAAGCCATTTTGCGGCTGGCTTTTTCATTGAATTCCGGCGTGCGGCGGGTGTGCAGAATTGTGCCGCCTTTATTAATAATACCGCTGACAGACTTTGGCCCCATTTCCCTGATTAAGCCGTACATCAGGCCGTACCAGCCCCGCTCTATGCCCCAAACTTTCAAACCATGATAAATAGCCGTGCGAACAACCGCACGAATAGCAGTGTTCATGCCTGGCGCGTCTCCTCCGGGGGTCATGACGGCAATGGACCTAATTTTCTTTCGAAGGGTTTTAGCTTTTAGTTTTTTTGCCATATTCTTTCATCTCCCTGGCATCGTTTGCTGCTTAGTTATGTTATCATATAAACACATTATTAAAAAGGCAGTAAATAGCACTTTAAAAGCAGGCTGATTTCTTATAAAATTAATGATAAATGTCTAGACAAAAAATTAAACTTGACTATCGCAGATTCGGCATATTTGGCAGGCGGCATGTAACAGAAAATGATGCTTTCCAAAATGCTTCGCAGCAAGTAGTTAAGCTTCACGATCTTCTATTAGCGGGCAAAGACTCTCTTTTAAAAGATAAAGATGTGGTAATGACCGGTTGGAAAACTGACAGCCCTTTTGTTTCTATTTCAAAACTTGATGCTATCCAGGAAACTGCCCGAAAACTAGCTTTTCAGATTGATGATTTTATATCGATTGGCATAGGTGGATCCTACCTTGGAATTCAATCAACCATCGATGCGGTCAAGGGAAGCATTGAATTAACCAACATGCTTCCAAAAGAAAAAAGAAAATCTCCGCGCATATTTTTCCTGGGCCATAATATGGACCCTGCTTATACGTCTAGGGTTTTGGAAATAATTAAAGGAAAGGAAATTGGGGCGGTCGTAATTTCTAAATCAGGCGGCACAGTTGAGCCAGCAATTGCTTTTGCTGTAACTAAGAATTTAATGGAAAAAAGTTATGATGCCAAGAAGGTTGCCGAAAGAATTGTTGCTGTAACAGACAAGGCTAAAGGCGCTTTGAAAAAACTAGCCGATGAAATGGGCTATCAGACATTTGTTGTGCCGGATAATGTGGGCGGCCGCTTTTCAGTAACCTGCCCTGTTGGCTTATTTGCTCTGGCAGTGGCTGGAGTGGATATTAAAGAATTTATTGCCGGCGCAAAATTTGCAGAAGAACAAGTCCGGGAAAACCGCTATGAAAAGAACATTGCTATGTTGCGGGCAGTTATGCGCTTTGTGGCACATAAACATATGGGCATTGATATTGAGTTAGCTTCTACTGGTATTTATGACTTGCGCAGCACAACCATGTGGATGAACCAGCTGGGCCCGGAAAGCGAAGGCAAAAATGGTGAAGGCTTGTTTATTGTTCCTCAATATTACACTCGTGAAGCCCATGCTGATGGCCAGTTAATTCAGCAAGGCAAACGCAATATTGCAGAGCTTTTCTTAATGGTAGAAAAACCAGGAGTTGATGTAACAATTTTTGGTAAAGGAACACCGGTTGAATATCTTGACGGCAAAGGCATGCATTTTGCCAACACAGCTTTTGTAGAAGGTTTACGTGACGCCCATTATGAAGGCGGCGTGCCAACTATGAGCTATATCCTGCCCCAGCTTGATGCCTATACCATGGGCATGCTTTACCAGTATGAGATGAATGCAATTGCTTTGAGCGGTCTTTTGCTTGGGCAAAATCCTTTTATCCAGCCGGGTGTGCAGCAGTATAAAAATGTGGCTAATGCCAGAAGCGGAAAACCAGGGACTGAAGATGCTCAGGCCGCGATGAAACAGGCTGAGGGAAAGCTTAATAGCAGGTTTATTATTTAACCCCATCTGTCGCAATCCTTCGTGTCTTGGTGTCTTCGTGGCAAATTAGGGAAAATAGCCACTAAGGCACGAAGGCACTAAGTACTACGAAGAATCTTCCTAAACTGCGCCTCAGAAATAATTTTGACCCCAAGTTTCCTGGCTTTTTCCAACTTGGAGCCTGGCTCGGAACCAGCCACAACATAATCGGTTTGTTTTGATACGGATGAAGAAGGATGCCCGCCCAGCTGCCTGACTAATTCCTCCGCCTCCGGCCTGGTTATCTTCTCCAACCCGCCTGTAAAGACAAAAGTTTTGCCTTTTAATGGCTGGGGGCCTTTTGCTTTGGCAGCTTTGATATTTACCCCTGCTTTCTTCAACCGTTCGACTAATTGTTGATTATCTTTTTGTGCAAAGAAATGCTCAACGGATTGGGCAACTTTAGGCCCAATGCCTACAATATGGGTCAGCTTATCTGTTTTGATGTCAAATAAATCCTCTAAATTATCAAAATGCTGGGCAATTAAAGAGGCAACATTCCTGCCAACCATGCGGATACCAAGGCCAAAAAGCACGCGGTCATGAGCTTTATCCTTGCTGCCCCGGACAGAATCAATTACATTCTGGGCGGATTTTTCAGCAAAACGCTCAAGTTTTTGAATGTCTTTTTTGTCAAGCGAATAAAGGTCAGCCACGTCTTTAACTATTTTTTTCTCAACTAACTGTTCAGCTAAAGCAGGGCCAATATGTTCAATATCCATGGCTTCACGGCCGCAAAATTGCAATATCCGGCCGATTACTTGAGCTGAACATCTCGCATTAATACACCGGGTTATGGCTTCACCCTCGGGCCGGTAAAGCTCACCGCCGCAGACCGGGCATTTCTTTGGCATATGGAATTCTTTTTCATGGCCTGTTCTTTTGTCTTTTACAACTTTAACAACCTCAGGGATAACCTCCCCTGCCCGCTGGACTATCACATGGTCGCCAACCTTAATACCTTTGCGCTTTACTTCATCTTCATTGTGCAGTGTTGCGCGTTTAACAGTTACACCAGCTAAGTGAACTGGTTTTAAATGAGCAACTGGAGTAATTGCGCCTGTTCTGCCAACTTGGACTTTAATATCTTGAATCACTGTGACAGCCTGCATTGGCGGGTATTTAAAAGCAGCGGCCCAGCGCGGCGCGCGCGCTGTTTTGCCCAGCTTTTCCTGGTCAGCTAAATTGTTGACTTTAACAACTATGCCGTCAATTTCGTACTTTAGTTTTTCTCGGTTGGTTTCCCAGTGCTTGATATATTTTTTAACTTCTTCAATGCCATGACAGACTTTTGTGTTTGGATTGGTTTTGAAGCCTAACTTTTTGATATGCTCAAGTGTTTCAAAATGAGTTTTAAGTTTAGGGTGTGTTTCAGCGTAATAAACATAAATATCTAATGGTCTTTTTGCTGTGATTTTAGAATCAAGCTGCCTGAGTGATCCGGCTGCCGCGTTTCTGGGATTGGCAAATTTTGGTTCATCCTCTGCTTCTCGCTCTTCATTAAGCTTAATAAAATCATCATAAGGCAGGTAAACTTCACCGCGAACTTCTAAATTAACTTCTTTATCAAGCTTTAAAGGAATGCTTCTGATAGTTTTTAAGTTTTGAGTAATGTCTTCTCCATTAACTCCATCGCCGCGAGTTGAGCCAATTTTTAACTGACCTTTTTCATAAACCAGGGCAACTGCTAACCCGTCCATTTTTAACTCACAAACATACTCAATTTTTGCTTTGTCCAGGCCTTCTCTTACCCGCCTGTCAAAGTCTAACAACTCCTCTTCGTTCATAGCGTTATCAAGTGACAGTAAAGGTTTTTTGTGTGTGTAAGTCTTAAATGATTTTAATGGCTGGCCGCCCACTCGCTGGGTTGGCGAATCAGGTGATAAAAGTTCTGGAAACTCTTTTTCTATATCCTTGAGCTGCCGGAAGAGTTTATCGTATTGGGCATCAGCAATTTCTGGTTTATCTAAGGCATAATAAAGATAATCGTGGTGATTGATCTTTTTGGAGAGTTTGTCAATTTCCTGTTTGGCTTGCTTCTTGTCCACTTAAAATCTCCTCAACCGGGACTATAATTGACTCTAAACGGCCAATCTTTGCCAGGGTGATGATTGTTTCCATGTTAACAGCTTGGGTAATGTGGAATGGCTGGGCATAGATTCTCATCAGTTTTGACAGGTGCGCGCCACAGCCTAAATCGTCACCTATATCTGAAACAAGCTGGCGTACATAAGTACCTTTGGAGCAATAGACCTCAAACGTCACCTTGGGATGTTTGCCCTCTTCAAAATTTAATAATTTAATGCTATGGATTGTTATCTTACGCGGCTCACGTTTAACTGTAATCCCCTTGCGCGCGAGTTTATATAATCTTTGGCCTTTGATTTTAACAGCAGAATACATTGGCGGGGTCTGCTCTATTTCCCCGGTAAACTTTTCAAAAAGTTTAATAATACTACCATCATTTGACATTCCTTCGGGCCGAAGTCCCTCAGGACGAGGTCGACATTTGTCATTTGACATTTCTTTCCCTGCTGCGTCTAATGTGTCGGTTCGTATTCCTAGCGTCATTTCCGCGATATAACCCTTATTGCCGCCCATAAAATACTGAATGGACTTAGTTGCCCTGCCAAGAAAAACAGGTAAAACCCCGGTTGCCATAGGGTCCAACGTGCCGGAATGGCCAACTTTTTTTACCTTGGAGAGAGCACGAATCTTAGCCACGACATCAAATGAGGTCCAATCTGCGGGTTTATTAACGATAATAATACCGTTCATAGTTACACCAAATACTTTGAGGCCTTAATCCTTTTTAAGACTTCCTTGATTACTTCATCCTTGGCCTGTTCAATAGCTTTATTTTCAAAAATAACACCAGCAGCCCGCATATGCCCTCCGCCGCCAAACACCCGGGCAATCTCAGAAACATTTATTTTTGACTTGGAGCGGAAATTTACTTTAACCTTGCCGTCTTCTTCACGGAACAGAATAGCCACTTCAATACCGTCAATTGAGCGGATCTGGTCAACCAAACCAACTAAATCTTCTGCTTTGGCATGGTTTTTTTCCATCATTTCCTTGGTGGCTGTTGCCCAGGCAACATTGCGCTCCGGTGAAATTTCCAGGCTTGATAACGCGGCGGCCTGCACCCTGATGCTGGCCACGGATTTTGTATCGTATATTCTGGTGGTTATTTCCGGAGGTGAAACCCCTGCTTTGAGCAAGTCTTCGGCTATGGCTAAAGTATTAGCGCTGGTGTTTTCATAACGAAAATTACCGGTATCAGTGATTATTGCCACGTAGAGACACTCCGCAACAGCCAGAGCTATTTTAGCTTTTAAGCTTTTTGCCAGGTAATACACTAATTCCGCTGTTGAAGATGACTTTTCAACAAAATTAATGTCAGCAAATTTTGTGTTGTCAGGGTGATGGTCAATGTTAATGACAAGTTTTGCTAGGCCAGTCTCAGGCAAGTCTCCGCCCACACGCTTGATGTCAGAAGAGTCCAGCGTAATAAGCAGGTCATAGCGCTTGTTTGCGGTAATTTTCTTCTTGACTTTTCCTGATTCCTGTAAAAAGCGGTATATCCTGGGCACGCCGTCTTTTGAATAATAGTCAACCTCAACGCCAAATTGGGATAATATCATGCCGGTGGCCAGCATGGAGCCAATGGAGTCGCCGTCCGGGTCAACATGTGAAGCCAGCAGGGCTGTTTGCGCACCCTTAATTGCTTTCTTTATCTTGGTTAAGGTTTCTTTCATGATTCTCTTTTCCCAACTTTGAAATAAGGCCCAGTATCTTGCTGCCTCGCTCTAATGAGTCGTCACGCACAAACTCAATTTCCGGCACAATCCTGGTGGTTAATTCATGCCCGAGTTTGCCGCGAATAAACCTGGTGGCAGAGTTTAGCCCGTCCATACATTCCTTTTTTTTATCTTCTTTGTCCAGTATGCTGACAAATATCTTAGCATTCTCAAGATCAGGAGAAATATCAACTCCGGTAACGCTGACAAAACCTATTCTGGGATCAGACACGTCCTCATGAATGATGCGGCTGACTTCTTCTTTTATTAATGCTGCGACGCGCTCTGGTCTGGTCATTTTTTCCGTGCCTTTTCCCTTACCTCATAGGCTTCGATAATATCGCCTTCTTTAAAGTTGGTATATCCTTGAATGGAAATGCCGCACTCAAAGTTTTGTTCAACTGATTTAACATCATCCTTAAAGCGTTTAAGTGTTTCAAGCTTGCCTTCGTATATCTTTTCTTTGTCCCTGAACTGGCGCATCATTACCCCGCGCTGCATCTTACCGTCTTTAACAAAGCAGCCGGCAATTACGCCGACTTTGGAAAATTTAAAAAGGTTCCTAACTTCAGCGTGGCCCAGGACCACCTCTTCATAAACCGGCTCAAGCATGCCTTCCATAGCCAGCTTAACATCATCAATCAGCTTGTAAATGATGTTGTAGCGTCTGACCTCAACGCCGTCTTCTTTGCTAACATTCTCAGCGTTACCTTCAAACCCAACATTAAAGGCCAGGATAACGGCGCTGGAAGCTTCGGCTAACATAACGTCAGAGCCAGTTACAGGTCCGACTGCGCTGTGAATGATGTTAATTTTAATATTACCTATAACCATGTCCTGGATTGAGTGGGCAATGCCGTCAAGCGAACCCTGGACATCAGCTTTGACAACAAGTTTTAAGTCTTTTGCCTCACCTTCTTTAATATGCTTAGAAAAGTCCTCCAATGAAAGGACCGACTTCCTGCCAGCCTTTGTCTTGCCCTGCTGCCGCTTTTCCGCCAGAGCGCGGGCTTCTTTTTCATGCGGCATTTTTTGGAAAACATCACCCGGGCTGGGCACTTGTTCACAGCCTAAAAGCTCGACTGGCATGGCTGGGCCGGCCTTGTCAATACGGGCGCCTGTATCAGTAAACAAGGCGCGGACTTTACCGTAGGTAGCTCCTATCGTAAAAATATCTCCAACTCTAATTGTCCCGTTTTGCACTAAAATGCTGGCTACAGGGCCGCGGCCTTTTTCAATGCGGGATTCAATAACAACCCCTCTGGCAGTGCCGTCAGCATCAGCCTTAAGCTCCTGGACTTCTGCAACCAATAAAATCATTTCTAAAAGATCATCAATTCCCTTGCCCTGAATCGCGGATGTTGGCACCATAACTGTTTTGCCGCCCCAGTCTTCCGGTGTCAGCTCGCGTTCAGATAACTGTTGCTTTACACGGTCAAGGTTGGCATCTGGTTTGTCAATTTTGTTAATTGCCACAATAATT
Organism: Candidatus Margulisiibacteriota bacterium; assembly: GCA_018817195.1. Taxonomy (GTDB): domain Bacteria; phylum Margulisbacteria; class WOR-1; order O2-12-FULL-45-9; family O2-12-FULL-45-9; genus JAHIUL01. The sequence goes on along the minus strand of JAHIUL010000176.1, from coordinate 354 downwards.
GGTACTCCGGCGGCCTTAGCATGGTCAATTGCTTCAATTGTTTGCGGTTTTACGCCGTCATCTGCCGCCACAACCAGAACAGCAATATCAGTTACCTTGGCTCCCCTGGCGCGCAAAGCAGTAAAGGCCTCGTGACCGGGTGTATCAAGGAACGTTACCTTTTTTCCATGCACTGTGACCTGGTAGGCGCCAATATGCTGGGTAATGCCGCCTGCTTCGCCTTCGGCTACCCTGGTTTTACGGATAGCATCTAGTAACTTGGTTTTACCGTGGTCAACGTGGCCCATAATTGTGACAATTGGGGGTCTGGTTTTTAGATCCTTATTTTCAATTTTGGGTCCTTGCTCAATCTTG
>JAHIUL010000175.1 GCA_018817195.1 Candidatus Margulisiibacteriota bacterium | reverse complement strand
CCCATTTTGGCCCGGGCCTGACCTTTGGAATATGGCTGAGGGGTAATTGCTCCATTTTTCTGATCAACAGCCAGCTTGTATACTTCAGTATGGCTATAGCCGTTAGTTAAACTGTTATTATAAGCGCGAAAAGCAACCGCGTCTTCAATTGTTTCCCCCTTTTCTAAGCGCAGCATTGGCATCAGGCCATCAATAGGGGGGAAAACCTCTTTTAATGAAGATTCTGTGCCGGGGTTGCCCCAGTTGGCAAACCAAATAAAGACCCTCTTATGCCGGCGCGCCATGGCTTGATTTACGTAATAATTATGTTCAGCGTTGTCTGTATAATGGTCAAGCGGCGCTGCATCAAATCTTTGTTGCTTTGACTGGGCGTTTAGGTTGTGGGCAGCTTCTTTAGCAGCTACCCGTGCTTTATAAGCCCAGTGGGCAACGCCCTTGCCCTTTTTATCTTTCTTTAACATCTCTCTTGTCATTACCTGGATTGAGAAAACGCGCTTGTTTTCTGGATCATGTGGATCTATAAAATAACCCCTCCAGGCGTTCCAGCCGCTTGATCGAGCCTGTCTTAAGTTATTTTCTACCATTTTTGAGCCATGGGGAAGAATCTTTGCGTTAGGATGGACAAGGCTGCTTTTTGAATGATCCTGTAAGTGTGAAGCTATTGCTTCAGCTTCTTCCACGGTTTCGCAAATAAGCCTAATTCCTAAAAAGTCCACTGTGTTGCTTTTTGCTTCTTGAGAATATCTTTCTTGGGAAGGGAACTGCTTTCCTGTTCTTAGGCTAGCTTCAATATTTGTTCTAATCGCGTAGATTTCCTTTACCCTTGTATGAGCAGCTAAAACAGCAACGCCTGTGTCTGTCTCAATATTTGCTTTTAAAGTCCTAGCGCAGTTTATTAAGTGCGCGCGGGCTTCATTGCGCGTCATGCCAATTGTTGATTCCATTGATTCAAGTATGCTGTTGTATATTTCTGGGCTATCCAAGCGGGCAATCAGATCGCGCATATTATTGGCTAGATCAATGTAGCCAGTTCTTTCTGCCAGGGGGGCGTAAACAAGTTCAATCTGGCGTCGGAAATTTGGCGGGACAGGGAGTTTGCCGCCGATCTGCGCCAGCCGTCTTAATTGGTTTAGCTTGCTGACCAGGAGCAATTGAAAAACCTCAAAATATTCAGTCTGGTCGTAAATAAAATGGATAAAGTTTTGCAAAGCATGCGCGTAACCCGGCATGAATAAGAGGGGGAAGCGGTCCATAAAAGCCAGATGGTTTTGGCAGGCTTCGAGTTTTTCTATTTCTTCAGGAGCGAACAGCCCTGTTTTTTTGATGGCTTTAACAGCGGCCGCGCTTTTTATTAGAGCGAGGACAATGGCTGTTAAGCTGCCGTCAAGTGAGGCAGCCATCCTGGCTTCGTATAGGAATTCTACTATTGATTCTGGAGATGTGGCCCGAATGCCGGCTTTAAAAGCAGCGGCTAGTTTATTATATGTTTCAGATGATTCCTCAGCTTTTTCGCCAAGAAATTGACGGGCAAAAACATTAAATATTTCCTGGGCATATTCTTTTTGGTCTCTAGAATCGATTAAGCATGGTTCAAATGTCTTGTTTTCTTGCCCTCTAGTTATAAGGCCTTTAGCGACTAAACTATCAATTTCTGAGGTTAAAACCAGCATTGGACCTTTGCTGCTCCTGACCAGTGTTGTTTCGTTAAGGTCCAAATGCCCCTTGGCCACGCAGGAAAAAGTTCCATCTGTTCTTAAAACCTTGTGGACTTTATCCTGTGTTGTTAATTCCTTGGCTTCCTTGATAAAAACATATTGAGCTTCTCCGCTGCCGTCTTCATATTGGAAAAGTAGCGGCTTGTCTAATAGTTGTCCAAAAATTTCACCTAGTCGAGCGCTCAAAAAGAACCTTTGGGCCTCGACTTTTTCAGCAAAAGTGACTATAACAGTATCTGTTTGTGTGAGTCTGCCCAGTTCCATTGCTAGTTCGATGTCACCGCTAATAATTCCCCGCAGCTCTTGTTTAATATTAGCCATAGTCAAGGGACGGTTTGTTCTTTCTAATAAACCTAAAAGGTGCGCCCTAATATTTGGTTTTATTGATAGTGGGGGCGGGATTGGTTGAGCAACCATAACGCTAAATTGGCCGGCAACGAGATTTATCGCTAGGTTATCCATCTTATTATCAAATGCCGCCATAAATACAGAAATTTGTTTATTGTTTATTGTTTTGCGTAAGTGGAAAGGTTCAAGGTTTAACGGGTCAAGATGGGCAAATTTTGTTTGTATGAGTTTATGTTCCAGTAACAGATCCATTAATGTTGATCTTTGACTGGGTGTAAGTTTGCCGGCCTGTTCGCGTATACTTAGCGCCAGAGCTTTTCTATTTGCATAACCGAAACAATGGTGAAAGGTGTAGGTGAGCGCACGGGAAGCGTGCCTCTGCCACCAGGTTGGGGAGGTTT
>JAHIUL010000174.1 GCA_018817195.1 Candidatus Margulisiibacteriota bacterium | reverse complement strand
TAAATGGCATTAATATTTTTGGCCCGCAGCCAGCTGTCTATTCCTTCTGGTTTCAAAATTACATGAGGAATATTTTAAATCCGACTTATTATTTTAAGATGTTTTTTGCCGCAAAATCATTGGTTTATATCAAGGATTTGTTGGGGCCTGTTTTATATTTGCCGCTGCTTAGTCCGGCCATGTTATTTATGCTGCTGCCTTCGCTGGCCATGAATATATTAAGCGGATCAGATTATTTGCGCTCCGTATATTTCCATTATAATTATGTGACTGTTTGTTTTGTTTATTTTGGCGTGATTGAAGGATTTCACCTTTTAAGCAGAGTGCCGCTGAGCATCAAAGTCAGAAGATGGGGAGGCGTTGCGCTCGGCCTGCTTTTGCTGTCGCTTAGCCTAAGCGCTAATGCCAAGACCAGCAATTTTCCTTTTATGCGGCATCTTTCTATTTTAAGAGAATACAGGCAGGCTTTAAACCTGAAAGGGATGCAAGCCAGACAGCGGGCCTTAAAACTTATCCCTGCTGAGGCCAATGTTTCAGCTTCTTATTCCTTTGTGCCGCATTTGACTCACCGTAAGAGTATTTATATGTTTCCTAATCCATTTAGAACTTCGCTGTGGAACATGTGGTTTAAAGAGGGTAAAGATATTCCCGCTTTTAGCAAGAAGATTGACTATATTGTCTTAAATCTTGGAGATCAAAATGGAGAAGATTTATTAATTTTTGATTATCTGCGTACTTCGCTTTATTTTGAGGAAATTTATAATGAAAAACAGGTTGTCGTTTTAAAAAGGACAAAATTTAACGGTGACAAACTTCATGGGGCCAATTTTGTGCAATTTGAGTATAATAAACCAATTTCTGTAGTCGGTGATATCTCCAATAGGTTAAAAGTGAAAAAGAGGGGCAAGTTGTCTAATATATATTTCCCTAAATCAAACTATTACCTTAGGAATTTAATGGGTGAAGATATTGAAGCCGATGATGGAGTTGCTCTGCAGATTTTGGGCTTTCTTTTTGTGCCTGAATCAGGCGTTTACAAGTTTAATATAGAGACGCAGGCTGAAGTGTTAATGGAGGTCGACGGCCAAAATGTTGAAGGTTCTGTTAAATTAGCCAAAGGGCTTCACCGCTACAATATCAATTACTTAAATAAGGACAAAAAATTTGATTTAATGATAACAGTTGTGCCGCCAACTGCTAAAACATATATCATTTCAGATAAGCATTTGTTTTACGGATACGATGAGGCTCAGATGAATGAACTGCTGCGCGAATATGATGAGCAAAGACTTGAGTATTTAAGCCAGCCTAATCAAGTGCAGAATGGCGGGTTTGAAAAGGCGCATGGTAACAAACCCAAAGAGTGGCAGGTTGAAGCCTGGAAAGATGAAGGGGCTATTTGTGCTTATGCAGTAACTTCTAAGGTTAAACATCAGGGCAACTATTCTGCCAGGATAGAACATGATGGGTTGGCTGATTCACGTTTTGTACAGGAAGTGGAAGTTGAACCAGATACTTTTTATAAACTCTCTGGTTGGGTTAAAACTGAGGGGGTAGGGCAGTCAGGACGAGGCGCATATTTGGAAATTCAAGGAACTGGCCTTAGGACCGAAGTTTTATCACGAACAACCGGCTGGAAAAAGGTTGAAGTTGTTGGCAAGACTAATTCTGACCAGGAAATAGTTAAAATTTTGTGCCGCTTAGGGGACTATGGCGCCCCGAACTCAGGTGTTGCTTATTTTGATGGAATAGAGCTTAAAAAAGAATCTACTCGCTAGTGGCAGACCTGGTCATCAAATCATTAATTGACTGTAGTGGGTTCTTGTCTTTATAAAGCACTTCGTAAACTTCTTTTGTCACTGGCAGTTCAACTTTATGTTTCTTAGCTAGATCTAAAGCTGCTTTGCAGGTAAAAACACCTTCTGCCACGTTTTTCATGGCTTTTAAAATATCAGGCAGTTTTTTGCCCTGGGCAATTTGTGCTCCCACACAATGATTGCGTGATAGGGTGCTGGAACAGGTAGTAATCAAATCTCCCATGCCCGACAGGCCGGCAAATGTTTTAGGATTTGCTCCCAT
>JAHIUL010000173.1 GCA_018817195.1 Candidatus Margulisiibacteriota bacterium | reverse complement strand
CTCCCAAACAAACCCAAAAGAACATTTCATGGTTCTAGCTGATTTCCTAGCAAAAGTCCAACCACGCATTCAATTGCCGATCGACACCCACTTAATGGTTCAAGATCCTATCGCCTACATTGTTGAACTCATTAAAATAGGCGTAGATCTCATATCCATATCAGCTGAGATGAATGCTCAATCAGCTGAACCGCGTCAAGACTTAAGAGACCTTCTTTTATTTTTAAATAGATATGATGTACATGTTGGTTTAGTCCTTAACCCGGGAACATCTTTAATTAAGGTTCAGCCTTATCTAGGAATTGTTGATGTGGTTACCCTTATGACAGTTATACCTGGGGCCTCAGGCCAAAAATTTATGCCTGAAGTTATTCCAAAAATTGCGGCGTTGAGGGATTTTCGAGATGCTGCTGCTCTGGAGTTGGGGATCCAAGTTGACGGTGGTATTAATCTACAAACTGTCAGATATGCCCGCGAAACTGGAGCAAACATAGCAGTAGCTGCTTCAGCATTATACCGGCAACATAATCTTGCCGAAGTTATAAAGAGGTTGAAAGGAAATGAGAGTTGATGGCAGAATCCCAGGCGGAAAGGTTATTCAGCTTAGACCTGGCAAAACGTGCAGGGTGCAAAGATCTCCCTTACAAAGACAAACCATTAAAATTGTCCAAACTGTTTTAGCTTCACTAAAAAATCCTAACTGGCGTCATAGAGTTTGGTGTACCCAAGAAACTGCCTTTGCCATAAGTCAAATAACCAGGGCTGATGAACATAGTTTGAGAACAAGATATCAGCACTATCGTGAAGCATTGATGCAGGGTGAAGAAGTCGGTTTGCCCCATTACTATTTTAAAACTAAAGGTTCTCCGGGCACCTATTTTCTCAATGAAATCTTATCTGGCCGCTTAACTACAGACATGCATGATGTAAGAGGTAATTTTATTCTCCTACGTTTGATACCAAGCCATGCTGAAGGTTTCTTCGCTTCCCAAAGAAATGTTGCTTACGAAGTAGCCCTTACCCATTATGTAGAATCTACTCAGGAACGCGGAGATTTTTTGTTTGATGATAAACAGCTTGGTACTCCTTATGCCACCGCCATGTTGAACCAAACTATCAAACTCACACGCGAGCAAATTCCTCAAGTAATAAAAGCGATTATTGTTTGCAGTGAAGACGGAGGCAATTTTGAGCTGGCTCGTAAAAAGCTTAAAGCTGCGGGCCTGGAAATTCCAATTATAACCGACAAGGAAGCCATTCTGGAAGCTGAGCTCCTTTACCGGGCAGCCTTAAGATATGATCTACCCACTTTACTAGAAGAAGGCAGGGTTTCTCTAGGTTATCTTTCCGAACAAGAGATAGAGACCTCAAGGCTTTATTCATCATTTTTTTGGCACAATTTTATGAACGAACTCAAGCAAGGTGAAATCGTTAGCGTTAATTTATGTTCCAGTGGCAAGCCAACCTTTTTCCGACACTCCAGCTGGGGCATGGTTTTAGTTGAAGAGGGAAGAAAAAAGGTCGTTGTACTTTCTCAAAGATACCCAAGGGAAGAAGAAACACGTTATATTACAATTCCACGGAGTTTGGATGACTGTTTCCCCTCCAGCCATAGCTGTGTGCATATTTTTGATATCCGTCGAACCGGCGTATCAATAGATCCGCAAAGAGTAAGAGAAATTGGTTTAGCCAGTGCACTGGCAGAACAAGAAACCGGGGTAGAATTAATTATTTAGGCTTTATAATCCTATTTGTTAGCTTCCCAATCCCCTCAATCTCAACCTCAACCACATCTCCAACCTTCATCTCCCCCACTCCTGGAGGCGTACCTGTTATGATAATATCGTCAGCCTCCAAAGTCATGACCTGGGAAATAAAAGAAACAAGATAATCCACCTTAAAAATCATGTTTGACGTATTCGAAGACTGCTTTTCTTCTCCATTTAGATAAAGCTTGATCTTTAAATTATTTGGATCTATATCTTTTACAACTTCTGGCCCTACTGGGCAAAAACTGTCAAAAGACTTGGCCCGCGTCCACTGACCATCGTTCCTCTGCAAATCCCTGGCTGTAACATCATTGGCACAGGTAAAACCAAGGATATGTTTCATTACTTCTTCCTTACTGACGTTTTTGATTTTATCCTTAATCATAATTGCCAACTCCGCTTCGTAGTGCAGCTCTTTAGTCATTGCTGGATAAACAATTGGCTCATTATTGTAAATTAAAGTGCTTGGCGGCTTCATAAAAAGAACCGGCTCATCAGGAATTGGCATATTAAGTTCTTTAGCATGATCCGTATAGTTTAACCCGACACAAATAATTTTAGTTGGTTTAAGCTTTTTCATTTTTGACACACAGGACAATACGATGATGTCCTGCCTCCAATTTTCATCTTTTTAACGGTTCCCTTACAATAATAACATTTTTTGCCGTAACGCTGATAGACTTTTAGCTTTTTTGTATAAGCCCCGGCTTCGCCATTTGAATTAACATAGTTACTAAAAGTTGTGCCCTGGGCTGAGATGGCAGCTTTCAAGATTTTTACAATCCCATCGTGGATTAACTTGGCATGCTTCGCATTTAAAGTCTTGACCAAACGATCTGGCCTGACTTTGGCATAATAACAAACTTCATCACTGTAAATATTGCCGATCCCAACTACATTCTTTGGATCCATAATAAACTGCTTTACCTTGCTTCTTGGCCGGCGCTTCATTAAAGAAAAAAGGCCTTCTGGAGTAAAATCCGGCTCCAGTGGTTCAGGGCCCAATCCCATCTTGGCAAATACTTTTTCCAGCTCAGTATCAGAATAAAGACGCACCCAGCCGAATTTTCTTACATCATTAAAATACAAATTGCTGTTATCGCTGAAAGTAAATGTCGCATGCGTAAACTTGTTTGGCAGTGTTTCGCAGCTTTTTTCAATTGGATGGCCGCCCATCAAGCATCTTTTTTTGTCACGAAAAACCAGCTGGCCGGTCATTTTAAGATGAACCAAGATGTTTAAACCGCTAGAGAGCTGAATAAGAAGCATCTTCGCCCTGCGCCGCACAGCAATGATTTTCTTTCCCTTGACTATCTTTTTGTAACGCGGCAAAGGATAATTAATTGTTTTACGCCAATCACTATCAAAATCAGCAATCTTTTTACCAATAATTGCTTTAGACAAACCGCGCTTAACAGTCTCAACTTCTGGTAATTCAGGCATAATATATAATTTAGCCTAAAATCAAGATTAAGGCAATGCCTAAACAACCTCGCGGAAAATTTCCATTACTACATCAAACAGGGTAAGAATTAGTGGGCCCATAAGAATTCCGGGTAAACCCATTAGTTGAATTCCACCAAGAATGCCAAAAAGGATAACGAGCGGATGGATTTTTGCGCGTTCGCCAATAATTTTTGGTTTAAGAAAATTATCAACCGTGCTAATAACAAGAATACCATAAAGCAGCAAAGCAATCCCTTTCCAGGCAGTGCCGATTATGTAACCACTTGAGAAAAGATAAACTGCAATTGGAAACCAAACCAAGGCAGCTCCCAACAGAGGAATGATTGAAATAATACCTGTTAAAAATGCCCACAAGACTGGACTTGGCACACCTAAAATCACAAAAGCAATCCAAGCCAAAACACCCTGGATCAACCCCACTACAATCTGCCCCATCACCATCCCACGGCTTAATTCGTCAAATCGTTTAAAAATTTGTTTGTAACGCCCGCCTGGCAAAGGAAAAAATTCCTGGATAAATTTATTGATATTGCCGCCGCCCCTTAAAACAAAATAAACAGAAAAGATCGTAATAAAAATATTTAAAAAAACGTTTGGAATGCCAGTTAAAACACCCTGCAGCCATTTAACTAATTGACTGCCTAAATTCGCAATTTGATCCTTATATTGGATAGATAAATCACCAATATGCTCGTTGACAATTGGCGGCAGGTCAAAACGGAAATCAGGCGCAGTCACAACTTTTTGCAGATATATATAACCGCTTCTAGCTTCTGCCACCAGCAAACCGGTAATTGAAATCATTGGAATAAGAACAATCAGAATGATCAGAATACATGTTAAAAAAGCAGAAATAGATTCAGCTGGCAAAGGTTTGGGAATATATTTGGCAATAAATTTATAAACCGGATGAAAAAGATAACCCAAAACAGCTGCGCCAATTATAGCTACCAGAAACGGCCTGATTATCATAAAGGCCAGAACAGCAAAAACAATCACAGCAATAATGGCGATTGTTCGTCGATAAGCAGATAATCTTTGTTCAGTTGTTGTCATAAACTAAGACAATTATACTGCCGGCTAATATGGACTGCAAGGGGATTACTCGAAACCTCGTGCGTTCCAAAAGCACAACAGTTAAAACTTTGCCATTCCTAAACTTCGTCCTGGCGCAATAATTCAAATTTCTTAAGAAGTATTTTTATTAAAATTTCTTGGCCTTCGCTAAAGCCCATATCAAGCAAAAGAAATTCTATTTCCCCCGGCTGATTATCGGCTATATAAGAACCCACATCCATCATAGAAAAGTCATCTGTTTTACTAAAGAATTCTTTT
>JAHIUL010000172.1 GCA_018817195.1 Candidatus Margulisiibacteriota bacterium | reverse complement strand
GGCCAATAATAAATCATATTGCGCAGTTAACTGGTCAATCCCTGCTTGAGTCAAGGCAACCTGAGCATCAATTACTTCCAGGTTTGTGCCCACACCAGAGTTATAACGCAATTCCGCAATATTATGGTTTTCTTCTGCTAATTCTTTGGCTTTATTAGCAGCTTCTAAACCTTCCAGGCTGCTTTTAATGGCAAAATTAGCATCTTTGACTTCCAGAGCTATAGCCCTTTTAACATTAGTTTCATCAGCCTGGCCAGCTTCAACCTTGGCTTTAGCTTCATTGATTTTATGCCAGGTCGCTGTACCGTCAAAAATATTCCAGGCGCCTGATAGCATAGCAGTCCAGCTGGTGCTGTCGCTTTGAAAAGAAGGATACTTGGTTGAGTTAACATCATAGCTGCCAACTAAAGAAAGCATTGGCCATAGCCCGCTGTAAGCTACACCAACCTCATCCTGGGAGATCTTTTTTGTCAGGATATACTGAAGCCAATCCGGTCGATTAGCATAGGCAATTGTCAAAACTTGCTTGTATGAATAAGCTTCAATTTTAGCTGGGTCATATTCAATTTTTCTGAGAGTAACTGTAGTTTCTAAATCCCTACCAATGGTGTTATTAAAACTATTTTGGGCAATGTCTAAGCCTTGTTTAGCCCGGGTTAAAGCAATTTCTGCTTGGGCAACTTGCACCTCACCTCTTAATACATCTGCGCGGGTCGACATACCTGCTTTAACCAAAGCATTGATGCGGGCTAGATGATTCTTTGCCATTTTTACGGACTGATCGCTCAGTTCAACTAAACCTTGGGCTTTTAAAACCCCGTAGTAAGCACTAATTACATTATATTTAACTTCCTGGGTAATGCGGCGCAATTCCTGCCTGGCAATATCTAAACCCTTATTCGCCATGGATACGCTGCTCATTAATTTGCCTCCGGTAAACAAGGCCTGGCTAAGGGAGGCAGAATACCGGCTCATATCAGCCTGCTCATCAGTGCCATAAGCAAAAACAGTTGGCGAGCCCATCATGGTTATCTCAACATTCATTGGCTCGGCATAATACTTGCCAACACCAGCGCTAAGAGACAATTGAGGCAGAAAACCTGCTACTGCCTGGCCGGCAACCGCTTCAGCAGCTTTAATCTCTGCTTTGGTTTTTAAGACAACCGGGCTTTTTTCTAAGGCAATTTGGATACTTTGGTCAAGGTTGAGGTTTTCTTGGGAGAACCCCACTGAAGCAACGCAGCAAACTAACAGAATGGCAATTAAAACGCTCTTCATAAACTCCTCCTCAGGAATTAACAATATTCAGGCGTTATTCTATATCAAATTTAGGCGTTATCCAAGGGGATTTTAAGCGGCCTCAGCATCATGAATCAAGCTGCGGTAAAATTCTGTAAACTTATCCTTGTTCTCACTGGCACGCAAGGCCATGGCAGCCCGGGGATGCTGGTTCAAAACACCGGTAATCATATAAGGAATAATGTAGCCCCACTCTATCTTATCGCGCAGGGGCAAAACTTCTTTTTCAATTACCTCAATAATTGGCTCAAGGTCAAATTTAGGATTTTTAAGAAAAGCTAATAACAGCTCAAGCGGACAATTGCCAGCAGCGCGGCCAATGCCGTAAATTGTAGCATCAAGGTAATTGGCGCCTTTGCGAATAGCTTCGATAGTATTGCCAAATCCCAATTGCTGATGGTTATGGCAATGGATGCCGACTTCAATCCCTTTGGGTTTAAGATGTTTGGCATATTGTTTGACCAAAAAATGAACCTGTTCTGAAAATAACGCGCCAAAACTGTCAACAATGTAAACAGCCTTAACAGGGGTTTGGGCTAACTCGGCCAAGCCTTCGTCTAAATCCGGCGTAAGCACAGTTGAAATAGCCATGATATTAACTGTTGTTTCATAGCCTTTTTCATGGAAATGATTGACCAAATCAATGGCTTTATCCACATCTTTGATGTAACAAGCCACCCTGACCATATCAACTATGCTGTCTTTTTTAGGCGGGATCTGGTCTAAATCAACCCTGCCAATGTCAACCATAACTGATATTTTGGTGGTGCGTTCAACACCCTCGGCAATCTTTCTTATATAGTCTTCATCACAAAACTTACAACTGCCGAATTTATCCGGGGAAAAAGCATCTTTTGAAGCGCGGTAGCCAAGTTCAATATAGTCCACACCAGAAGCGCAAACTGCCCTGAATACCGCTCGTACAAACTTATCGTCAAAATCATGGTTATTGATAAGTCCACCGTCTCGAAGGGTACAATCTAATACTTTGATTTCAGGGCGGTACATCACAATATATTATATACTATTTTCCGACGGATTTCATTATTTTTTTCGCGAGGTTAACTGCCCCTACTGCATCAAGGCTATAGTTAGCGCCAATCCTATCAGCATATCCTTTGGTCACCACTGCCCCGCCAACTAAGAGGGGGATATTAAGTTTAGCTTTTTCTAATTCATCTCTAACTATGCCCATTTCAACCATCGTAGTAGTCAGTAGCGCAGAAAGCGCTATAACATCTGGTTTTTCTTTTTTAGCTGCTGCTATTATTGCCTCAGCAGAAACATCCTTGCCTAAATCCAAAACCTCAAACCCATGGTTTTCCAGGAGCATTTTAACAATATTTTTCCCGATATCATGAATATCACCCTTAACCGTAGCCAGGGCGACTTTGCCAACTGCTTTTGTTTTTTCTTTAGGTATTTTTTCTTTGCACAGCTCAAAACCTTTCCTCATTGCCTCAGCAGCTTCAATAACTTGGGGTAAAAAGAATTCTTTCTTATTGAATTTCTTGCCAACTATTTCCATGCCAGGGATTAAGCCCTGGTCAATAATTTTTTGCGGATTCTTTTTCTTAAGCAAAGCTTGGTTAACTAATAAACCAACCCCTTCAAGATTGCCATCAATAACTGCTTTTTCAATATCTTTAAAGCTTTTAAATTTTAATTCTGCAACACTTGCTTCGCGTTTCTTCTCTGCCGGCTTACCAGAGCGTTTCGCCTCTGCTACAGCGTTTTTAAAGCTCTGCAACAGTTTTTCGCGCGTGGTTGGCTTGGCTTTTAGAGCTTTTTTAATGCCTTCGTCAGTTGGATCAACAATGGCAGCGTCTAACCCATAAGATATAGCCAAACGCAGATAAAGCGCGTTTAATTTTGATCTGTTTGGCATGCCGTGGGAAACATTGCTGATGCCAAGGATCGTTTTAACGCCTAAACTCTCCTTAACCATTGGAATTGCTTTGAGGGCTTCTAAACAATCATGGATGCCAACGCCAGCTGTCATCACTAAATTATCAACAAATATATCTTCACTCTTGATTCCGGCATCATGGGCAGCACGCACAATTCCTTCTGCCATGCGCACCCGGTCAGATGCGGATTTGGGCAACCCATGTTCATCCAAAACCAAAGCAATCACTGCCGCCCCGTATTTTTTGACCAGCGGTAAAATCTTTTCCAGACTTTCTTTTTTGCCGTTAACTGAATTGAGCAATCCCCTGCCGCAAAAGGTTCGCAACCCAGCTTCAATTGAGGCAGGGCTTGGACTATCAATTGAAAAAGGCAAATCTGAAACTGACTGGACCAATTTAACTGTAGAGTGCATAACATCAGCTTCATTAATATCAGAAACAGAAATGTTTACATCTAACAAATCTGCCCCAGCCTTAGTTTGCTCAGCAGCTTCAGTGCGAATAATCTGCGACTTCCCCACCCGAATTTCCTCTTGAAAGATCTTTCTACCTGTCGGATTAATCCGTTCGCCAACTAGAAGAGGCTTTTCACTGTTTACTTCAACAATCTTGGTTCTGCTAGCAAATTTGGTTATTGAGTTTTGAGGTTTGGAATTTGTTTGTATCTTGTTTCTTGTAACTTGTAATTTTACTTCCCCTATGTGTTCCGGTCCCGTCCCACAACACCCACCAATAATCTTAACTCCCAACTTAGCAAACTTAGCTGCAAACTCGCCAAACTTCTTGGGCGTCATCTTATAAACAGCTTTATTATCAACTAATTCCGGCATACCAGCATTGGGCATGACCATGATGGAGTGTTGGCTATTGGCTATTAGCTTGCGGGCAACTTTCAGCATGCCTTCTGGGCCAGTTGAACAGTTAGCTGAGATAACATCTACACCTAATGACTCTAAAACTACAACAGCAACTTCAGCTGGGGTGCCGTAGATAGTTTTCTCTCCATCGTCATAGGTCAAACTGGCAATCACAGGTAGATTGGTCGCGGTTTTAGCAGCAATGACTCCTGCCCTCATTTCCTGAAGGTCGGAAATCGTTTCAATACAAATAACATCCACTCCGCCGTCTGCTAAAGCCTTGGCCTGCTCTGCAAATGCTTCGTAAGCTTGCTCAAAAGTAACCTCACCTAAAGGATCAATCATTTTACCCAATGGACCGATTGAGCCGCAGACAAACCCTTTGCTGCCAATAGCTTTTCTGGCTAATTTAGCTGCTGCGACATTTATTTCGTGGACTTTGTTATCCAATTTATAATCAGCTAATTTAATGCGGTTGGCGCCAAAAGTATTGGTTTCAATTATGTCTGCTCCTGCTTCAACATAGGCCTTGTGAACGGATAAAACACTTTCTGAATTCTTTAAATTCTGGGCATCAAAACAATCTTCCGGCCGCACCCCTCTCTCCATCAGCTGGGTGCCCATAGCGCCGTCCATAACTAAAATTCTCTTATTTAATTCTTCAAGAAACTTGCTCACTGTAATCCTCGCCTCATAATAATCGCGTCTTCACTATTATCTTGATAATAACTTTTCCTCAAACCCACACCTTTAAACCCATATTTACTATATAATTCCTGGGCAATAAAATTAGACACGCGAACTTCTAAAAAGAAAACATCTTTACTATTTAAAACCTCTTCAACCAATTTCCTGGCAATCCCCTGCCTGCGAAAATCTGGCTGAACAGCCATGTTTATAATATGTTTTTCACCGGCAATGTCCTCCACCCCTATATATCCAACAACTTTGTCATCTACCCTAGCAATATAATACTTATTCTGGTCATTTTTGAAAATTTGCTCGCTTTTTGGCAAAGCAAAGCAAAGTTTCTCAATCTCATATACAGCATGGACATCTTTATCTATTAAAGGAGATATAACAATCATGGCTAAATTATAGCATAGTCACGCCAATATCCCTGACAATGACTTTGCCAGTATATTGTCTTGCTTTAGAAAATCCTTTTTTTGAGGCAACAAAAGTCACTGTTCTGCGTGCTTTAACCGCTATGCCCAAAACTTCCCCAGTATCAACATCCAAACCAGAAGGGACATCAACAGCCAAGACAGGCTTTCTGCTCTTATTTATTTCGGAAATAACCTCAGCAGCATCAAGAATCCTACCAGCTAAGGCATCAGGAATATCACCTTAAATTCGTGTCCCTTTATTTAAGCCCATTTGGGACTAGCGATTCGAGATAGAATTCGTGATTTCGCTAATCTACTGCAGTAAACGGCACAACATCAGTAATAGTATAACCCTCAGCTGAAATCTCAGTAGCTACCGAGGTACTAGTTATGGCTTGTGATGCTAAGTAAGATGTGTTACTGCCCAGGTCATACACATCGTAATACAACATACTAGTATCAGCATTGTAGTTAAAACTAAAGATTTCAATATTAGTTTTATCAGGAATCATATCTACTGGTGCCGCAGTATTATCAGTAATATCTAAACGGAAAATCTTATACATACCTACTTTGTTGGATAAATAAATTGCATAATTGCCAAAAATACGGGCCTTGCTCATGGATTTATAATAACTGGTCGTATCTTGAGGAAAAGCAACAATTTCAGGTGATCCAGCATCATTTACAATCTGAAACAACTTATCCCCTTTTGATGTTCCAGCGCCCCAGCTATCTAAATTCATTACAGCATAAAGCTTCCCGCCCTCTGAGAATAATAATTGTTTGGCATTACCAAACCGTACCCCAATAAGTCCATTTTCTTCGCGCCATTTCGCCCAGGTTTTCCCTGTTATATTGGCAGTTACCATATCATTCAACAAATAATTAATCATCCAGGTTTCTGTTGTGGTTACTCCCGCAAAAGCAACTGAATCTAAGGTATCAGTTGTAATGCTCTGATACTTTTTCCTAATAAAGGCTTTCACATCAGCTTCTGTTACTCCTGCTTCAAACGATAATGGCAATTCTAGTTGACCATAATCATTAGTTGCAAAAAACTTCTTGTTTGTCATTTCTAATGGGTCCCAATAGCCCCAACTAAGTTGATCCCCTATTGAAGTATGGGTTTCATTGTACATGTTGTTATCATCATATACAGCTTCTACTGCAGTGGGTTTACCGCTATCATTTAAAGTAACACGGATTATTCCAGAATATTTTCTAGGGATTTCATCAGCATCTAACAGTGTTAAGTTCTCTCCTACTAAAAATATATAATTACTACCACCGTATGAATAATTATAATAAGCACGTAGCCAACCAGAAGCGCCATCATTGTAAAAAATATTATTCACTGTACTACCGTTCACTAAACGTAACCACTCAACATTCCAATTATCAGCATTTGATCCATGGAAAAGCACAAATCCATTAGGACAAACCAAGAAATCGCGCACTGCCATCTTATTGGTGCCCAGCTGAGAAATTGTGCCATCAACTGCTTTTTTCTTTAAAGCAGATGTGCCAGATGATGACATTCCAACATAATACATATTCCCATCGCTATCAAATTGAACTTGTTTTACCGGCAACTCGCCATTTTCTGAATGGCCATACCAGGTTCCCACTCCATAAATGTCTTTATCCACAATTTCAACTGTGCCGTCAGGTTTAATGCGAAAGAAGGCCACGGGTTGTCCTGAACTAGCACCTATTGTACTACTTTCTGTTTCCACCCATATTCCCCATTGAAATCCAATATATAAAGATCCATCAGGCCCGGTTTCAATTACTGAAATTGGTGGATGCCAAGTTGAAGCAAGATATTCAGTGAATATTGAAGAGATTTTATCATCCTCATCAAGTTTTAATAATTCTGTAATTGTACTTGATGACGAAGCCCGTATATGGCTAGTAGAAATTGTATCCCGAGAAGCAGTAGCAATAGCCTTGGCACCAGAAACATCAAAGAGATTACTAGCAGAAACAGCTGGATTTTGATGATCATCCCCACCAATTGAGCTTATCACCTCTGGCTGACCACAACCATACAGAAGCAGAGAAGCACTAACCAGAATAACACCGATCAAAAGTCGATTTTTCATTTAAGACACCTCCACTTGCGCATATTTTACGCCTAGGTATCATGAAAATCAACTACTATTCTAAATAATACGCAAAGTATGGGCTAAAGTTAGGCCTAGATCAGTATCTAAAAGACCTAACCTGATAAAACTTATGCTAATGGGCAAGGCAATCTCAATTTCTGGAATCATACGTGAAAAGAAAATGAATAAAAGCACTGCACTGCTAAATTTAAAAGGTAATCTGGCCAAGGCATAAGCCCCGGTAATTGCCAAGGGAAAAAAGCGGATTGGCCCAAAATTAGTTGGCGTAGCTTAAGATTTAATTAAACGATCCCGATATCCCGGACAACTACTTTGCCAGTATATTGTCTTGCTTTAGAAAATCCTTTTTTTGACGCAACGAAACTTACTGTATTCTTAGCTTTAACCGCTACACCTAAAACTCTTCCTGTATCTGCATTTAAACCAGATGGAACATCAACAGCCAAAACAGGTTTTTTGCTTTTATTTATCCTTTCAATAACCTCAGCATAAGGACCTCTAACATTTGATTTGAGCCCAATCCCAAAAAGCGCGTCTATGATCAGGTTTACCTCATGGAAACCTGCGACTGAACGTCGCGGTTTCCAAATTTTGACCTCTTGACCCATCTTCTTGAGAATTTTTAAATTAGTTTTGGGATCAGACTTTAATTTTGAGATTTTACCAACGAGGCAGACTTCGACTTTTATCCCGGCATTTAAAAGATGCCTGGCAGCCACCAACCCATCTCCCCCATTATTCCCCACCCCACAAACAATTACCACTTTCTTCTTTTTACCCAACATTTTGAGGGCTTCACAAGCTACACTGCGGCCAGCATTTTCCATGAGGATAATTGATGGGATACCAAGCTTTTCTTGAGCAGTTTGATCAAAAGCTTGGGCTTCTTTAACAGAGATAGATTTCATCAAAACTTCAGAATTCTACTTTTGGAACTTCTTTGGCCTTTTCTGACTCCACTTTAAAGAAAGGTTTTTCACTATCAAAACCAAACATGCGCACAAAGAAAACAGTTGGAATTCTCTTGGCATGAGTATTATAAGCTTGAACCATCTCGTTATAGCGCATCCTGGCTACTGCTATCCTATTTTCTGTGCCAGCTAATTCATCCTGAAGCGCAATAAAATTAGCAGAAGCTTTTAAGGCTGGATAATTCTCAGCAATAGCAAATAGTCTGCCTAACACACTTTCCATAGCATTTGCTGCGCGAACTTTTTGATTAACTGTAGTTGCGCCAGCTAATTTAGTGCGCGCTTCAGCCACATCTATAAAAATTTGTTTTTCATGCTTGGCATAACCTTTGACAGTTGAAACTAAATTAGGAATTAAATCATAACGTCTTTGCAGCATATTCTCGATCTGCGCCCAGGACTGTTTAACTCCCTGATCAAGACTAACTAAACCATTATAAGTGCCAACCAAAAATAAAGCTAAAACAACTATTACGCCGGCAACAATCCACCATGTCTTCATAAAATTTCCTCCTCTTTTCTTTATTTTATCATAGAACATTAATAAAAAGTAGAAATTAGAGCGGAGAACATAGGATAATTCCTCCTCTCTTCGTTCTACTCTCTACTATCTAACTCACCATCCCCGCCCAGCACCACCGCCACCAGACCTACCCCCTCCAAAACCTCTGCCTAAGCCTGTGCCTGATCCTCCGCCTCTGCCCAAAAACATCAAACCCCAGAAACCGAAAAACAAGCCAAGCAGTGCTCCAATAACTGCTCCAGCAATACCAGCACTTTCACTACCCCAAACCGCACCTAATATTCCCATTATGATCGACCCAGACTTCCTCAGGATGATTCCTAGAATAATTACACCAATAATAACGTAAATAAGATATATCCCGGCTGATTTTGGCGGCGGCTGCGGCTTTTGAGGCGCAATAAGTTCAAG
>JAHIUL010000171.1 GCA_018817195.1 Candidatus Margulisiibacteriota bacterium | reverse complement strand
GAGGGGCTTAATTTAACTTAAGCACGAACAATTATTTTATCACGGTAAGGGGGAATTTGCAATTAAATACTGGTAGTGGTGGAGCCCAAAAACGTGTCCGGTACCCCTTCAAACGGCCAACCGCGCTCATCAAATGAGATGGAGAAATAATGGCTGATATTATCTGAATATTCCGTGTAAGGGTGGTAAGCATAGTGGAAGCCAAGGCCGACAACCATCAAACTAACGCCGTAAGTCAGGTTGTTTTCCATGCCGCCTGCTTTTGGGCTTTGGTCAATACCTGTTCTAAATGATAAATAGCTGGAAGGCGAATATTCAATGCCCCAGTGGAGGCTGTTGGGCTCGGCTGCCTGCAGGCTGATGTTGGCATCAAGCATGGCGGACAGTTTTATTGGGGATAAAATTGCTGCTTCAAATTCATTGCCCATAATGTGGAGTTTTGTCCCAACTTTGATGTTTGAAGGCAGTTTGCCTTCCTCACCGTTTTTATACTGGATTTTACCTGTATTAATTATATTTTGCCCTACAGCGCCGATTGAAAAGCAACCCAGACCTTTTTGCAGCAGGCCGATATCAGCATTTAATCCCCAGCCATCGCCATTACCCAGGGCAGTGGCGCTTTCAGAATAATGCTTAACATTTAAACCAAGAGAAAACTTGTCAGTAAACTTTTTACCGTAAGAGAAAATAAACAAATTTTTGCTGTAATCAGCCCGGCGGATATAGAAACCATTGGCATCTCGTATTTCTACGCCATTAACCCCGGTTGAAACATAGCCAATGCCAATTGCACTTCTTTCTCCGAGGGGGTAGACCCCGCCAAGAAGGGTGTATTGAATATCTTCTAATATAGTAGCTGACATGCTGGTAAAGCGAAAGGAGTCGATCTCTCCCAGGCCAGCGGGGTTGGAAAAAATGGTTTCGCAGTCTTCTGCCACCGCAACGTAGGCATTGCCCATACCCATGGCCTTGGCGCCCACGCTTAGGGACATGGGATCAAAACTTATTTGGGCAAAAGCGCAATTGAAGGTAATTAAGCTTATTAAGATTATTAGCCCGGCTCTCATTGGTTAATGACCCAGATTTTTCCCCTGCCAACTCTTTGCCTTGCCTTATTAATAATTTGGTAGAGGTAAATCCCATTGCCAACTAATTGGTTATAATCACTGTAGCCGTCCCAGGAGATTTGGTTTTTTGCTCCGCCTTGCAGGTCAAATGGTTTAAACGCCACAAAGCGGGCTGACATATCATATATATATAGGAAAGCCTCAGTGGTTGTGTCAGTTGTACATTCTATGCTGGTGGTTTGTCCGCTTTGGGGATTGAATGGGTTGGGATAATTATAAACTGTGACAGTCAGCAAAAGGATTAAGAGCCAATTTATCTGCTTCATCATAGTATGTATGCTATAATATTTCAGCGTGTCCATCAAGGAAAACCTACAAATTATCCGTCAAAGAGTTATTAGTGCCGCGCAGTCAGCCGGCCGTGATCCTTCGACTGTAAAGATTATTGGCGCTGTCAAAAATCAGCCCACGGAAAAAGTTCTTGAAGCAGTGGAGGCAGGTTTAACTGATCTTGGGGAAAATAAGATCCAAGAGGCCCAGGTCAGGCATAAAGAAATCAAGTCTAGATACCCAAATGTTACCTGGCACATGATCGGCCACCTGCAGCGCAATAAGGTTAGACAATGTCTTGACATCTTTGATATAATACACTCACTTGATTCAGAGCGATTGGCAAGGGAAATAGAGAGTAGAGCGCAAAGCACAGAGCGCAGGAGAGAAATTGCTGTTCTGATCGAAGTAAATACCTCAGCAGAAGAAAGTAAATACGGCATACCAGTTGATTCGACTATTGATTTTTTGCAGAAATTGTCAGGTTTTCGTAATCTTAAGGTCCAGGGGTTAATGACAATTGGTTTATTGTCTGATGATCCAGAAAAAGTTAGGCGCTGTTTCATAAAATTAAGAAAATTGAGCGAAAAAATTAAAAATTTAAACCTACCGAACATCGAAATGAAATACCTCTCAATGGGCATGACAGATGATTTTGAAATAGCTATTCGCGAAGGGTCAAATATGGTGCGCATTGGCCGCGCTTTGTTTGGCGAAAGGAGTTGAGGGAAAATGGTTGATAATCTTTTTCGACGGGCAAAGGCATTCATCGGGTTAGAAGAAGAGGGGCAGGACAGTGAACAGGCCCAGCAGTTAGACATGGGCAGTTTAATTAAAAATAAAAAAGAGCCTCAGCCGGAGGGCGATTACGGCATTATGTATTATGAGCCCAAAGTTTATGAGGATTCATTAAACATTTCTACCAACCTGCGTTCCGGAGCACCGGTTATTATTAATCTAAAACATCTTGATCCTGCAGAAGGCACGCGTTTAATTGATTTTGTCTGCGGCACAGCCTATGCAATTGATGGTCATATGATGAAAATTGGGGAAACGATCTTTCTATTTACTCCGAATAGTATTTGTATAACTGCGGCTGACGAAAAGGCTTCTTTGGGGGAAGAATTAGAGATTGTGCAGGAGAGACGGGAGACTTTTTTTTCCAGGTGACGAATTAATGAATATTGGGTTTATTGGCGGAGGCAAAATGGCCGAGGCCATAATTAAGGGTTTATTATCCTCTAAAATTGTTGCTGGTTTTGATGTTCATGTTTCTGATGTTGATGTAAAACGTTTAGAAGTTTTAAAAAATACTTTGTCTGTTTCTATTTATTCGGATAATAATTCAGTAGCTAAAGCATCAGAGATTATTGTTTTGTCAGTAAAGCCCCAAAACATGGCGCAAGTTGTCAAGGATATTGAGCTTGCTGAAGGTAAATTGGCGGTTTCGATTGCCGCTGGCATTACTCTTGGTTTTTTTGAAAAAGTTTTCCCTGGCAGGGCAATTGTCCGCGCCATGCCCAACAACCCTGCTTTGGTTGGGGCGGCAGTTACGGCAATTGCTAAGGGAAAAAATGTTAATGCTCACCAGCTTGAACAAGCGAGGAAAATATTTAATTCGGTTGGCAAAGTGGTTGAAACCGAGGAGAAATACATGGATGCAGTGACAGGTTTATCGGGTTCCGGCCCGGCTTATGTTTATTTAATGATAGAGGCTTTGATGGAGGCTGGCGTTGCTCAGGGGCTTGATCAAAAAACTGCCCGCGAGCTGGCTGTGCAGACTGTGGCTGGCGCAGCTAAGACTGCTAATGAAAGCAAAGAGAGTATTGAAGAGCTG
>JAHIUL010000170.1 GCA_018817195.1 Candidatus Margulisiibacteriota bacterium | reverse complement strand
TTCTTCTTTGGCGTGGGACAGGGAATCATGTTTGATCTGGTCAGAAAGCCTCTTAAATTCTTGTTCGTCTTCGGTTAAAAGACGTTTTAAGTGCAAATCTTTAATACGAGAAACTAAAGAATACAATTGTTTTTGCTCCAAACTGAATTTATCAAAGATTTCAGCGGGATTAAGTTTTAATTCTTTAACAATAGAAGCAGTTTCCTGGATCATGGCTTTGTCTTCCTCAGAATCAGCGTGCTTAGACAGGGCTTCAAGTTCTTCGTCAGTTAAAGGGCTGCTGCCTTCTTCGTAAGTATCCGGCAGTTCATTTCTTATTTCAACTGTATCACGGGGATTATACAGGGTAGAGTGCTTTAAGATTTGCTTGTGCTGCCGCATACGGCCCTCGATCTCATTTACTTCTTGGTGGGGGTTGACGGTTGTTTCTTCGTTTTCAACGTTTGGGATTAAGGAGCCTTCTTTTAGGGCTTCCATAAAAGAGATGTCGCGGTCAGAGTCGTATCTGCCGCTGCGTTCAGCAATGACTTTGCGGTCCTGGGCAGTAAATACTGCGGCAAGGTTTCCAGCTACGGCGCCTTCCTGACCGCCAAAATTCGGGTTTATAGGAGCTATAGGGGCTTCGGCCATGGCAAGTCCTCCCTATATATTATATCGTATTCTTATGCGAAAAACTTGCCTTTTTTATAATTCTGCTTGACAAGCACGCAGGTGGTGGTTACAATCACCATAAGATTGATTAACCCCAAAAAGGGAGGTGTAAATATGACTACAGGTTATTGTGTAAAGTGCAAAAAGAAACAGGAAATGAAGGATCCAAAGCCAGTTACGATGAAAAACGGCAGAAAAGCCACAAAGGGTGAATGTCCAAAATGCGGGACAAAGATGTTTAAGATCGGCGGCTAATTTCTCGGTCTATTGATATATATCAATAAAAGGCCATAGGTCGAAAGAGGTGTTCTTGCGGCTTGTGGCCTTTTTTGTTAAAATACCTTGTTATGCCTTCCAAGCCAAAGTTTGTTCATCTGCATACTCACTCAGAGTTTAGCCTGCTTGATGGGGCTGGCCGCATTCCAGATTTAGTTAAAACTGCCAAAGAACTTGGCATGCCGGCGCTGGCCTTAACTGACCATGGCAATATGCACGCGGCGGTTACCTTTTTTACCGAAGCCAAAGCAGCTGGGATTAAACCGATCTTAGGCTGTGAGATGTATGTTGCCCCGCGCAGCCGCTTTGACAAAGAAACAAAAGAAGACCGCAGTCCGTCTCATCTTACTGTGTTAGCCAAGGACCAGGAGGGCTATAAAAACCTCTTAAAACTGGTTTCAATTGCCTCAATCGAAGGCTTTTATGCTAAACCCAGGATTGATAAAGAGATCCTGCCTAAATATGCCAAAGGTTTAGTTGTTCTCTCTGGTTGTCCCAAGGGCGAGGTCCCGACTTTAATTTTTCAGGGGAAGTATGATGAGGCCAAAAAGGTTGCCCTTTGGTATAAAGAACTCCTTGGGGAGGATTATTATTTAGAAATTCAGGATGTTGGTTTGCCGGAATTTGCCAAATATAATCCGCTGCTGGCTAAATTAAGCAAAGAAATTGGCGTAAAACTGGTGGCAACCAATGATGTGCACTATGTGAAAAAAGAAGATGCCTATGCCCAGGATGTGCTTTTATGTGTGCAGACCGGGTCATTTCTTGATGAAGAAAAACGCATGAAGCTTAATACTGAAGAGTTTTATCTTAAATCAGAAGAGGAAATGAGCGCTTTATTTGCTGATTATCCTGGCGCAGTTGCCAATACGCTTGAGGTTGCAGACAAGTGCAATGTAGAGATGGAGCTTGGCAAACTCCATTTGCCAAACTTTACTGTGCCCAAAGGAGAGACGCCGGAAACTTATCTGGAAAATCTGGTTTGGGAAGGAGTGAAGCAGAAATACGGAGTGACGGACTCCTCGGCAGAGCTCCTTCGGACCGAAGTCCATCAGGACGAGGTCGGAGCAAAGAGGCAAAGTGACGAAGATTCAGGCAAGAATCTTTTACCGCCGGAAATAATTGACCGGGTTAAATATGAATTATATACCATTGAAAAGATGGCTTATGCGGCTTACTTTTTAATTGTTCAGGATTTTATTAATTTTGCCAAGGAACAAGGTATTCAGGTTGGTCCGGGCAGGGGTTCAGCCGCTGGCAGTATTGTTTCATACGCTTTAGGAATTACCAATATTGATCCTCTCAAATACGGTTTGCTTTTTGAGCGCTTCTTAAACATTGAACGCATTTCCATGCCTGATATTGATATTGATTTTTGTATTGAACGCCGCAACGAAGTTATTGATTACGTGTCAAAAAAATACGGCCAGGATCACGTGGCGCAGATTGTCACGTTTGGGACAATGGGCGCCCGGGCTGCTATCCGCGATGTTGGCAGGGTCCAGAGGATTCCCTTGCCCCAGGTTGACAAGATTGCCAAAATGGTGCCGTTTGGCCCGGATGTAACACTAGCCAAGGCATTAGACTCTGTTAAAGAGCTTCGTGCCGAATATGAGCAAGATGGTATTATTAAAAAATTGCTTGATACAGCCAAACAATTAGAAGGCATATCCCGCCATGCTTCTGTTCATGCCGCTGGCGTAGTTATATCTGAAAAACCGTTGGCCGAATATGTTCCCCTGCAAAAATTAGCTGATGATGTAATTGTCACCCAATTCCCTATGGGCGATTTAGAGAAAATTGGTTTGCTTAAGATGGATTTCTTGGGTTTACGCAACTTAACCATGATTGCCCATGCTTTGGAAATTATTAAGCGGACCAGGGACGAAGAAGTTGATATTAATTCAATTCCTTTTGATGATCCAAAAACATATGGGTTGCTAAGTAATGGTCAGACAATGGGTGTATTCCAGTTAGAAAGCCGTGGTATGACGTCACTTATCAAAAACCTGCGGCCCAGCACTTTTGAAGAAATTATTGCTCTGCTGGCGCTTTACCGCCCAGGACCTTTGGAAAGCGGTATGGTGGATGATTATGTTAAACGCAAACACCACCAGATCCCGGTTAAATATATGCTGCCGGAGCTGCAGCCGATTTTAAGGGAAACCTATGGCGTAATTTTATATCAAGAGCAGGTTATGGAAATTGCCAGTAAAGTTGCTGGCTACAGCCTGGGACAGGCTGATTTGCTGCGCCGCGCCATGGGCAAGAAAAAAGCCAAGGAAATGCAGCAGCAAAAGGAATTTTTTATTGAAGGCGCGGTTAAACGCGGAGTTTCTAAACACAAGGCTGCTGAATTGTTTAACTTATGCGCTAAATTTGCCGGCTATGGCTTTAATAAGTCACATTCAACTGCTTATGGAGTGATTTCTTACCAAACTGCTTATCTTAAAGCTAATTACCCCATGGAGTTCATGGCTGCTTTGTTAACCTCGATTATGGGCAATACGGATAAGATAACTGCTTATATTAATGAGTGCCGCAGTATGGGGATTAAGATTTTGCGTCCTGATATCAATGAAAGTTTTCGCAATTTTACAGTTACCAAAGAAGGTATCCGCTTTGGTTTGTCAGCCATTAAAAATGTCGGTATTGCGGCAATTGATTCAATAATAGAAGCAAAGAAGAATGGTCAAACTTTTGTCTCATTAACTGATTTTTGTGAAAAAGTTGATACTCGCGCGGTCAATAAAAAAGTAATTGAGAGCTTGATCAAGTCAGGAGCTTTTGACTCTTTTGGTCAGGGCAGGGCATATTTGTTAAGCATTTTGCCGAGAATAATGAGCCAGGTTGTGGCGGAACAAAAGGAAAGGGCGAACGGGCAGGGCATGCTGTTTGAGTCGCCTGTCACCAGTCGCCGGGCGCCTATTGAGGCAGAGACAACTATTGAAGAGTTTCCGCCGGATCAATTGCTCAAGATGGAAAAGGAGTTGCTGGGTCTTTATATTTCATCGCATCCCCTTGATTATGTTAATGATTCGCTGGAAGGGCAGACTGATACAAAAATTATAGATATTCAGGAAATGCGTGAAGGTGCGATTGTTAAAATTGGCGGGTTGTTGTCTGAGTCTCGTCGGATCACAACTAAAAAAGGCGATGCCATGATGATATCTAAGATTGAAGATCGCAGCGCTACCTGTTCCTTAGTTGTTTTTCCAAAAACATATGCCAAGTATGCTGAGGTGTTGGCCAATGACCAGGTTATTGTTGTTAAAGGCAAAGTCAACCGTGATATGAGGACAGAAGAGTTAAATGTGGTTGCGGAAACCATTGAAGCCATGGTAGAACTAGAAAAGAAACGATCCCTGCATGTTGAATTAGTTGGGATAAAAGATAATCAAGTCCTGGCTCACATGAAAGACGTTTTAGCAGCTTACAAGGGCGCTGATCCTGTTATAATTCAAACTGACGGCAGGAGGATTGTTTTAGGCGATAATTATAATGTTGATATTAATCCAGAGTTAGTTGAAAAGCTGGAGGAACTCTTGGGTTCTGGCTCAGTCAAGGTTGAGTATCGCGCTGTGAAGAAGGAAAAAGTTGTTGAGCAGGTAAACTTCTAAGGAGGAAACGTATGGATATTAGTAAGTTTAAATTTGATAACGATGGTTTGATCCCGGCAATTGCCCAGGATTATAAAGATGGGGCAGTTTTAATGTTAGCTTATATGAATAAAGAATCGCTGCAAAAAACAATTGAGACTAAGGAAATGTGGTACTGGTCCCGTTCCCGCAAGGTTTTATGGCATAAAGGTGATACTTCTGGCCACATCCAAAAAGTTAAAGAGTTGTATTATGATTGTGATGCTGATGCTGTTTTAGCTAAGATTGAACAAATTGGTGATATTGCTTGTCATACTGGCAATCGGACTTGTTTTTTTAATAAGATTCTTTAATACTTAGAGTCTTTGAGACTTGGAGGCAAAAAATAGCCTCAAAGACGCTAAGACTCAAAGGAAGACATGAACGCTGATAAGATAATAATCAAAGGTGCTCGGGAACATAATCTCAAAGATGTAAAACTTGAATTGCCCAGAAACAAATTCATAGTTTTTACCGGTATTTCTGGTTCAGGCAAGTCTTCTTTGGCTTTTGATACTATTTATGCAGAAGGCCAGCGTCGTTATGTTGAATCCCTTTCTGCGTATGCCAGACAGTTTTTGGAACAGATGCAAAAGCCGGATGTTGATTCTATAGAGGGTTTGTCTCCGGCCATTTCCATTGACCAAAAAGCGCCGCCAAGGAATCCCAGATCAACTGTTGGCACAATTACTGAGATTTATGATTACCTTAGGCTTCTCTACGCTAATATTGGCATCCCTCATTGTCCCAAGTGCGGCAGAAAAATTGAGCGGCAAACGCCGCAGCAGATTGTCGACCAAATCCTTGAATTGCCTGAAGGCGAAAAAATTCAAGTCTTAGCCCCGATTATCCGCGGGCGGAAAGGCGAATATAAGAATTTATTTACAGACATTCAAAAAGATGGTTTTATCAGGGTGCGTGTTGACGGAAAAATCTATGAAATAGGAGAAGTCCCGGCGCTTGATAAAAAGAAAAATCATGATATAGAAATTGTTATTGACCGTTTAACCGCCAAATCAGCTAATCGCAAGCGTTTAAATGAGTCTGTGGAAACAGCGCTGCGTTATGGCAATGGTATTATTGAGGTCCTGCCTGAAAAAGCAAAAGCCAAGCCAAAAATATTTAGCGAAAAATTTGCTTGCCCTAACTGCCATATCAGTTTAGACGAGATCACGCCGAGGATTTTTTCATTCAACAGCCCGTATGGAGCATGTAAGGAGTGCAGCGGCCTGGGCAATAAGCTCGAGTTTGATCCTGATTTAGTTATCCCTGATAAAAACCTGTCTATTGCTGACGGTGCCATTGCTCCCTGGGGTGATGCTGCGTCTTATTATCAACAAAAGCTGGAATCAGTGGGCGAGGAATATAATTTTGATGTGTTAACTCCATTAAAAAAGTTCACTAAAGCGCAAATGAATGTAGTGCTCTATGGCTCTGAAAAATCAATCATGTTTAAGCACCATTTAACCAGGAGTTATTGGGAGCACGAAGGCAAGTTTGAAGGAGTGATCAACTGGTTGAAGCGGCGCTACCGCGAAACCAGGTCAGAGAACGTTCGCTTTCACCTTTACCGCTATATGAGCGCGATTGCCTGTCCTGTTTGCCATGGCCAGCGCCTGCGGCCGGAAAGTTTAGCAGTGACAATTAACAGCAAATCAATTGCCGAAGTTTCGGGCTATTCAATCAAGCAAACCTTAAATTTTCTTGACCAATTAAAATTGTCAGAGCGCGAAGCTTATATTGCCAAGCAAATAATTAAAGAGATCAGGGAACGCCTGAACTTTTTAACAGATGTTGGCCTGGATTACTTAAGCCTTAACCGCGAATCAGCCACTTTGTCAGGCGGCGAAGCCCAGCGCACTCGGTTAGCCACCCAGGTCGGGTCTGGACTAGTCGGGGTGCTTTATATTCTGGATGAGCCTTCAATTGGCCTGCACCAGCGGGATAATAAGCGCTTGATTGCTACTTTGCACCGCTTAAGGGATCTGGGCAACACAATTATTGTGGTGGAGCATGACGAAGAAACAATGCGCTGTGCTGATTTCCTGGTAGATATTGGGCCTGGGGCAGGCACGCACGGCGGAGAAATAGTGGCCAGCGGCTCATTATCTAATGTCCTAGCTGAAAAAAGGTCAATTACAGGTAAGTACCTCTCCGGCAGGCAAAAAATTGAGGTTCCTAATATCAGGAACAAAGGCAATGGCAATGAGATAGTTGTGCGCAAGGCCAGGCATAATAATTTAAAGAATATTGATGTGGCGTTCCCTTTAGGTCTGTTTACCTGTGTTAGTGGTGTATCTGGCTCCGGCAAAAGTTCTTTGGTCAATGATATTCTCTACCGCGCCCTGGCAAAACAGTTTTATCGCTCTATAGACAAAGCAGGGGAACACGGCGATATCGAAGGAATAGAGCATATTGATAAGGTCATTATTATTGACCAGACGCCGATCGGCCGCACGCCCAGGTCAAATCCAGCCACTTACACTGGTGTTTTTGACCATATCCGCAATCTTTTTACCATGACCCAGGAAGCAAAAGTGCGCGGGTATAAGCCAGGCCGCTTTTCTTTTAATGTGCGGGGCGGGCGCTGTGAAGCCTGCCGCGGCGATGGTCTGGTTAAAATTGAAATGCACTTTTTGCCGGATATTTATGTGCCGTGCGATGTTTGCAAAGGCAAACGCTATGACCGCGAAACTTTAGAAGTCCATTATAAAGGCAAAAGTATTTATGATGTGCTTAATCTGACGGTTGAAGAAGCGCTGGTTTTGTTTGAAAATATTCCCCAGATAGCCAGGAAACTTGAGACTTTGCGTGATGTTGGCTTAAGTTATATTAAATTAGGCCAGTCAGCCACAACTTTATCTGGTGGCGAGGCCCAGCGCATTAAATTAGCTAATCAATTAGCTGCGCGGTCAACTGGTAAAACCTTATATTTGCTTGATGAGCCAACTACTGGTTTGCATTTTGATGATATTAACAAGCTGCTGCAGGTCCTGCATCGTCTAACTGCCACGGGCAATACTGTGATTGTGATTGAACATAATCTTGATGTTATTAAAACAGCCGATCATATTATTGACCTTGGGCCAGAAGGCGGGGATGAAGGGGGTTATGTAATTGCCGCAGGCACGCCTGAAGAAGTGGCCAGGAATTCAAAGAGTTATACGGGAAAATATTTAAAGAAAGTTTTGTAATATCCAGGAGGGAAAACATGTCTAACATTAGTTTTGCTGATTTTCAAAAACTTGATATTCGCGTGGGTGAGATTAAAATAGCGGAAGAAATAGAAGGAGCAGATAAATTATATAAGTTGATTGTTGATATTGGTGGAGAAGAGAGAGTTCTGGTTGCCGGGATAAAACAATATTATTCAAAAGATGATTTGCCTGGCAAAAAAGTTTTAGTCCTAACTAATCTTGAACCCAAGGTGATCCGAGGTGTTGAAAGCCATGGGATGGTATTATGCGCTCATACTGAGGACAGAAGCCAATTTGTTTGCACTATACCGGAAAAAGATATTGCAGTAGGTTCT
>JAHIUL010000169.1 GCA_018817195.1 Candidatus Margulisiibacteriota bacterium | reverse complement strand
CTATGAGCATCAGGACAAGGAGAAGCCGGGCCATCCGTTTGCATCCATGGCAACACCAAAGAGGCAGAGCCATCCAGTACGGCAATATGACGAACCGCTGATTAGTGTCGTCATACCAGTCGGGCCAGGTCACGAGAAGGAACTACTCAACGCACTCGACAGCCTGGAAGCGCAAACGCTCCGGCGATGGGAAGTGATCGTGGTGTGGGATACCGGCAACCCGGAAACTTCTGCGCCCTACCATAGTTCATTTCCATACATACGTTGGGTAGTCACAGACCACAAAGGCCCTGGCTTTGCCCGGCAATAATCTTCCTGTGCTGTCAAAAAACTTTGCAAATGTGTCGTGAACTTTCTGAACTTTTGCCATTTTCATTATGGCGGTGTCTTCAAAGGGGTTTTGGATATTCTGCGGGATATTTGCTGATGGTAAACCGTATTCTTTAAGAAAGATATCATGTTCTAGCGGGTTCAGTTGTTTCTTCTCTTCGATTTTCTTGGCGATCTCAGGGTTCTGCTTTTTGAAACTTTCCCACAGCGTAGCCTTTTTTGCGCTGTTTTGCCTATTTATTTTAGGAGCTTCGTTGACATAGAAATTTAGATATTCATAGAGCTCTTTTCCCATATCCTGAGGGTTAATCAGAGAGATATAATTTACGTTGTTATGATAGAATAGAATCTTGAATTTCTTCAGAAGGCCTTTTGCTTTTGCTATTGCCTTCATATTAGCTTCTTCCACTGACATTAATGGTTCATCTGCCATATTCTCACATTCCTCGCTCCCATCGCAATCATTGTCCAGGCTGTCAGGGCCATCACCATAATGGAATTCATCAATATAAAAATTCTTTACAATGCCTATGAGCTTGGGATCATCAAATCCAGTTGTGCCTTTAAGGTTTTCCAGGACCGCTTTATAGATCTTCTGCTCGTACTCATTTAAACTTACCGGTTGTGTCAATGGCTGGACTTGAGATTGCACAAAATTTAGGGCGCTTTCGTAATCATTTTCCACATTTCCAGTTATATTCTTTAGAATAAAATCTAAAGCAGAAAGGTTAAAATTGCCAGGAATGCTTCCCGCAAGAGACAGACTATCTGAGAAATCCTTGGCAACAGTTTCTATGGTATTTGTAACAAAAGCATCTTCAAGATCTGCAGCTTTTGGATAATACTGAGGAGGGGTTTTGAGATATAGATATATTGGGTCTGGACCTTCGTGTTTATAATAAACAGGATCCATACCGCCGGTCCATTTTTTTCGTTCCATATTGACTTTATTGAGCCATTCCGCAAAGCCCTCGACCTGCTGATCAAACTTAAACTCGCCGCCTATAGCCTCTGCTGCCCAACAGCCTGCCTCGGTGTTATCGCAGGTTTTATTCCACATTCTATTTCCCAATCTTTGCGCAATGACCTTTTCATAATCACTATTGGAGATGTCATAAAGGGTGCTGAAAAATCCTTTACAAAGACCAAGAACGATCAATGGCCCAGCTGCTCTGCTTATAATAGAAGCGCCCCTTGAAAAGAAAGTGGATGCTCCGCCAAACGATGCTTCTATTCCAAAAGCTGATCCAAGGGCATCCAATTCAACTAAAGTGGTTCCTATGCTGGCCAAGCCAGAAGCCGCCAGGCTTGATCCCCAGGCAACTGTCACATAATCACTGGTCCCTCCCAAAAATGAACCAATACTATTCATAACTTTTGAATCGACAATACTTCGATAGCTTTCGGATGCTGCGTAAATTTCATTATGAAGTTTGCCAAGTCCCCAAGCTGACGCCATTCCAAAGGCCAAAGTGGCCCATCCGCCGACCTTGGGAAACTTAGGCGCTATGCCTCGTTTTGCAAGCCCCATACCGCCGATAAAACCGCCCAGTCCCAAGGCATGCTGCACAAATACTTGCCCCTTCATTTCAAAGGGAAGATCAGGATTTCCTAGATCCCAGAGGGCTGGTATGACCATGGCTCCATACATAGAGAGTGATTCTGACCATCCCAGTAAATGTTCACTGGCGCCAGCCATCAAGCCAAAGCGCGCCCAGTGCAAACCTTGTTCTCCAGTGTTTTTGAGGACTTTTGCAAAGTCAAAACCTTCGCCAGCAAGAAGATTCCCAAGTTCTGTCCCGGTCTCTAATACCAGCCCCACTGATAACCCAAGAATCCCATCCTTTACCGTGCGGTGGCCGATCTTGGCAACTTTATTCGCGCCGGGCATTCCCTTCTTAAGATATTCCAAGTATTTCTTTTGAGACAAAAGATCCTGGCCTTCGATTTTGGCCATTTCGGTTTCAGCTTCTTTCCAGATCTTTTCCAATTCATCCTTGGAAATAGTTTTCTTTCCGGATGAGGCAAAATGATTGTTGAGCATGTTTTCGAAAGTCAGTCTATAAGCCTCAACTGCCATAGCGGCTTTGATGCTTGCTTTTTCCAGCAATTCAAAGCCTTCCTGGGAGTCGGCCTTTTTAAGCTGCTTTTGGATTTTTTTCAGCTCTTGCTGCTGGAACTCTACCTGTTTTTGCATGAGCTTTTGCTGGGCGAACTGGCTGGCCTCAAGGTTAGTCCGCAGGGTCTTCATCTGCAGCTTAAGCTGATCAAGCACTTGTTCGGGTTTCAGGATTTTGAAAACGTCTCCGATCTCGGCATCTTCTGCGATTTCCCCTATTTTTTTGATGATATTTTGACGAGCTTTTTCCTGCAACCCCGGGTCATTAGAGAGAAAATCTTTGGCATCCTGGTTATTGACGGCAATCAATAGTTTTTTTCCGTCTTCGAGCGTGATTTCAACTTTAACCGTGTCGAGCAGCTCAAGCAGCTGGGCTTTGGTTCCGGCAACCGTCATTCGGGCCACTTCAAATTTAAGATATTTCTTGCTGGATTTATCAATTTTAGCAAAGATGTCGGGAGCGTTTGCTTTAATGACGTTATCGATGTAAGCCGGGGAAAGATCCGGGTTGGCTTTGATAATGGCTTCGCGGATGCGGGCAAGGGCTTTTTTGCCTCTCTGGATATCAGCGACCAGCTTGGCTGGAACTTCAATTTTTTCTCCGTCAATTTCTACGGTTATCTTTGCTTCTTCTCCGAACAATTTATACTGCAGTTCTGCTTCTTTAAGATGATGTTTAGTAAGCATTGCGGTAATTTTGGAGTATTTGTCAACCTGGCCGGTTGATTTTAAATAGAGCAGCAGTTCCTGAGCGGATTTAAGACTGTTTTTCCAGGCTTTGAAATCTTTGGCTCTGCCGCGGATTTTTACGGTTCCTTTGCTTTCAAATAGGAGCAGGGCGTCTTCATCCGCTACTTTCTTTATTTCCGCGATCAGGTCCTGGAGGTTGTCTACTTTCGCAGGATCGATCTTTTGAAATTCAACTTCGGCCTCAGGGGCTGGAATAACATCGCCCAGAGATAATTTAAATACGGATTGCAGTGGAATAATGGGGCCGGAACTCACGGTGCCGGCTGGTTCTGGAAGCGCGAGTTTGGAATCAGCGCTGCGGATTGTTACTTCAACCCCCAAAATTTTTCTTCCTGTTGATAATGCTTTCCATATTTGTGCGGCTGAATAAATTTGTTTCTTGCCATCGTAAGAAAATTCGTATGTTCCTTTTTTGATTTTTTTGCAGCTAAGGCCGTTCAGATCAACCGCGCGGTAGGGAAATTCACTTACACTCTTATTAAACAGGAAAAGAACCCCGTCTTTTAGAAAGGCCCCGGTTTTTCTGAGTTTTTTCCTTTCCTTGCCTGTAAACTTAAAAACCAGGTCGCCGGTTTTCGGATCTGATCCAGCGTCAGTTATGACGATGGAACCTGTGCCGGGTCTCGCGGCATTTTTTA
Organism: Candidatus Margulisiibacteriota bacterium; assembly: GCA_018817195.1. Classification (GTDB taxonomy): domain Bacteria; phylum Margulisbacteria; class WOR-1; order O2-12-FULL-45-9; family O2-12-FULL-45-9; genus JAHIUL01. The sequence continues at coordinate 1,998 of JAHIUL010000169.1, read as the reverse complement.
TAGCCTGAGATCCCAGTAGTGGTGTTTTATTTGGAAACCAATTTTTAAAGAGTTTGGCCAGAAGAGCTCCCTTGGCCCGGCCCACAACCCGTTCCATTTCTTTTTCAATAAAATCCCTGCCCATGTTGGCTGTATCCAGATGATTTAATTTCTCGAGTTCTTCGATCACCTCTGCATAGGTCTCACCCGTGATTGTCTGCAGCTCAATTGTCATTTTTGATATTTCACTGCAGGAGGCGCCCGCGCAGGTTGGGTATTTTGGGTTGGTTACAGGGTTATTAACGTCTCCCTGCCGCAGAGAAGTAAAGAGCTTCATTATCCGCCTGGCCATAATGTTTGCCAGGGCTTTAGCATTTATTTTGCCGGCTGATATTTCAAAGGTAACCTTTCTTTTGCCGAGCATTTTTCCCAGCTCCTTTTCGAGCTGGGCTTTCACTTCCGCGGAAAGCGGCTTGCCGTCTTCAACCCCATATTTTTTAAGTAAAAGCTCTACATGGGCTTTGATTGCGATCTCTGCGAATTTGAGCGGGGCAGCGGCGTTAGAAGATAGATTATTCATGAGGTTGAGGAGTTTGTATTTCATTTCAGAATATTTAAAGGTGTCAAGCAGGGCCTCAAAATTTTTCTGATAGCCTTTTTTGAAAACCTCATTAACCTTCTCGATTAACTCTTGGTTTTGAGGATCATAAAGTGAGAAAGCCTCGCCTTCGTGTCCTTTCACCAGTTTTTCCAAAGCTTCCGTCTCTTCCTTATAAATTTGATAAAGCGCATCTCCTTTTCCAGTGTATACAGTTGCGGAGCCGGGGTGGTAGCTGCGGGCAGTGCGGCCGATCTGCTGGATAATCTTAGCTTCGGTTCCAGCGCCCAGAGAGATAACATGCAATCCCCCTTGTGCTATTTTTGGGGCAGCTTCGGCTTCTGCTGCAGCAAGTTTTTCTGCTTTTTCAGAAGCGGTTTCCAGTAATTGGTCCAAAGCGGTTTTAGCCTGAATATCCAGACCGCGGGAGAAATAGGAGAGGGTGACCATTCCGAGCTCGCCGGCCTGGCTCATTTTTGCTTCCCGGATGATTTCCTGGATTTCTTTTTCAGGGACTTTAACTAGTTTGCCATCTTCGTTCTTATAGGCGACGAGTTTTTTGAGCAGCCCTTCTTTTTTAAAGATGTAATCTCCCATCTTGCATTCGCCGCTCTTCTTAATTTCGGCTTCGATCTTTTCAATCTCTTTTTTGTTATCTGCAAAATCTTCTCCAGTAAAGGTTTGGAACTTAACCCCTGCGTTCTTTAATAATTCCTTGAAGTCTTTAAATTCTTCCTCGGTTTCCAGGGAAACGAATGTTGGGCGCTGGGATGCTGCTTTCTCAATTACCTCGGCAACCGCGGCTTTGACGCGGGCTTTTTTCTCCAGAATAAATATCTTTTCGTGGTGGACAATAGCGATCTTTCTGTTGCCAATTGCTTTAACTGCTTGATCCAGGAAGGATTTAAGCTCCAGGCTATCAGGTTCTATGCCCTGTAATACGATTTTGGCATAGGTCTTTTTTGAGGGCGCCCCTGTATCTCCGAGTTCCGCGACTTCCTTTACTGCTTTAATCCATTTATCTATTTTTTCCTGAACTTGTGGCTTGGCAAGATTAGCCAGATCATCCGGAGTAAGGACAAGTTTTGGAATAAATGAGGGGATTTCTACTACTCTAAAATCAAAATCTTCGCCGTAAGCTACTTTAGCGATCTCGTGGGCTGCACCCATTGATCCGGAAAGGCCCATTAGAGAATTGTGGTGTTTATAGACCTGAAGGATATCGATATCAGATAGAGTAACTGTTTCGCCTTCGATCCATAGGCTGGAAACCGCGCGCAGGGCTTCGTCTAATCCCCACCCGAATTTCTTGTTTGGAGATTCTTCGCCGCTTTCTTCCATTGGAATAATACCTGTGATTCTTCCTTTTTCATTGTATTTAAATCTAAATTTGATTTGTGTGGAGAGCAGGGATTTTCCCT
>JAHIUL010000168.1 GCA_018817195.1 Candidatus Margulisiibacteriota bacterium | reverse complement strand
GCGGTTGAATCTAATCGTGTTGCCATATTTTTGGTCAATGATCAAGGCCAATATGTTGGCAAACAGGCAATCGGCAGCACCACGCATAAGGAATACTGGGAAAAATTAGCCGGAATCACTCCCAACCTTTATGCCAATGGTGTGCAGGCCTATTTAAGGAGGCTTAATCAGAGCGGAGACAGCTTGAATCAGCATCTTGCCGGCAAAGAGGCAGGGCAGAAGATAATTTACGCCCCAATCGAGATGCGGGACAGCATGCCTATTTATGATCATACCGAGTTTAACGGCTCGTTTGACACAAGGAAGCTGGCCGAGGTAAGGCGAAGAGTTGAATCTTTATTGGCAGTTGAGGGTACACCTGTAAGTAATTACCTGCTTTTGCCGATTCTGGGGCCTGATGGTAATGTCTACGGCATGGTGTATGTTGATAATGTTTTTTCCGGCAAGCCTCTCCTGGCTGAGCAGTACATGAATGTTATTAATGCAGCTGTAACGCGCATTGTTCAGATTCGGGCTGGGCTTGCATCGGTCTAAATCTTTTTAAACTGAAATTTTCCTTTCTTTTTATCGAGTTATTATTGTGAACGTACAATGATATCTAAGACATCTAAAGTCAGACCAATACCATCAAATATAATCAGCGCCCTGAAAAGGATTTCCGAGCAGGTGTCCAGTCGGCATTTGCCAAAACTGCTTGAAACAAATCTTGATGCTCTTATCCCCCGCAGCCGCTGGAATACAATAATGCGCAACGGTAATATCCGTGATGAATACGCCGTTCCCTTTGTCCGACTATTTCACGAGCTGCACGCGATTGAAGGCAAAAGTCAGCAGTGGCTGCTGCAGCGTTTAAGAGATGAGGGAGTTTTTGCGGCAGCTCAAGAAAAGCAACGGACAGCTCCGAAGGACCATTATAATTATCGCCGCCTGGTTTACGATGAATGGATGGCCCGGAGCAGAGAAGAAATTGCTGCGGAACAAGCGAGGCAAACCCTGCAGTTTGAACAGCAGAAATTTGATGCTTTAACCGAGGCGCTTTTGGATTTGCATAAACTTTCTTTGACCGAAACCGAGCGCCACGAAGCCCTGGTGCGTTGCGTGGTTAAAGGACTGGGCTACAGCGGCATCCGAGGGTATGAGGTTGATTTGCAGCAAGGGCCCTGGTTTGAGTTTTTATCCCACGGTGAGCAAGTTGCTTCGCGCTTTGCGGACAAACCTGCGTTGCCCGGGCAGAAAGAAGCCAAGTCCTTTATAATGCGCTTGATGCGCCATGAAATTACACCTGAAAAAATTAGGGAGGACGAGTCAAGCGGCTTGTACAGCTGGCACGTATCAGCAAACTGGTCATTGCTGCATATTCCCGACCGCTCCCAAAGCTATTTTGTTGACGGCCAAAGAATAGAAATAGACAGACAGGCCTATAAAACACAGGATGTTTTGGAAATGATGTTTTTAGTTTTGGGCGATATCAAAAGCACAGGCAGGGTCAAGGTTTACCAGATAACTAATTGGGCCAAAGGAGCGCCGCTTTTTACAAATATGGAGTCTGATTTAAGACTTTTAAATATTTTGGCCGAAGAGTTGGCTGTGGTTGAGGCTAATACTGCGTTGAAGACAAAAATAGAAATGCTTTCACGCACTGACGCCAAGACAGGCTTATGGAACATGCGCTATTTTAAGGAGAGGCTAATTAAGGACCTTCAATTAGCTAAACGGTTAAAGCAGCCTCTCTCTATATTAATGATTGATATTGACAACCTTACAACGCACAACACTAAATATGGGCATCCTTTTGCTGATTTAATTATAAAAGCTGTGGCAGCTGCTATCCAGGATGTGGTTCGCGAAATTGATACTGTAGTGCGTTACGGTGGAGATGAGATTCTTGTTATCCTGCTTGGGGCGGACAGCCAGGGGGCAGAGGCCCTGGCGGTTGGGAAGCGTATTTGTGCAGCAGTGAGAAAATTAGAAATGATGTGGGGAAGGGAAAAAGTTGCTGTTTCAGTCAGCATCGGCGCGGCAAACAGCAGCGCAGAAGAAGCGAAGGAATTGTTGGACATAGCCCTTGGCTTGAAAGAACAAAGGCAGCTGGAGCAATTCCCATTAGTACAGCAGGCGGATCAAGCGCTGTATGAAGCAAAAAAAGCCGGCCGGGATCAGGTTAGCCTGTATAAGTCTTAATTGATGTTAACTTTTCCTTATGTTATAATTTCCCCGCGATGCTGAGATATTTAACAGCTGGTGAATCACATGGTTCCGCCTTATTAGCAATTCTTGAAGGTTGTCCTGCAAATCTTGCCTTGTCCGAAGACGATATTAACCGTGATTTAGAGCGGCGCCAGCAGGGATATGCCCGCGGCGAGCGGATGCAGATTGAGCAGGACAAGGTTGAGATTGTTTCAGGTGTTAGAAATGGTAAAACAATCGGCAGCCCCATTGGTTTGCGCGTCCCCAATAAAAGCACCGAGTTTTTTAATAAACCATTTACCCAGCTGCGGCCGGGCCATGCTGATCTGGCTGGAGCGATTAAATATAATCAGAAAGACGTGAGAAATATTTTGGAGCGCGCTTCAGCTAGGGAAACAGCGGCTAAAGTCGCCATTGGCGCAATTGCAAAGAAGCTGATGTCTGAGTTTAAGATCAATACATTCAGCAAAGTTGTTCAGATTGCCGGCGAAACAGATGAAAATAATTGGAAAAAGGCAATTGATAAAACCAGAGAAGAAGGCGACACCCTGGGCGGGATTGTTGAAGTTCAAGTAACAGGTTTGCCGATAGGCCTTGGTTCCCATGTGCATTGGGATCGCCGGTTGGATGGCTGGATTGCCCAGGCGGTCATGGCAATTCCTGCGGTCAAGGGAGTGGAAATTGGCGCTGGTTTTGCTGTTTCTGTTACTCCTGGTTCCCAGCTCCATGATGAACTCTTTTTTAATAAAGGAAAGGGCTTTTTCCGTAAAAGCAATAACGCCGGAGGAATAGAGGGCGGCATAACAAATGGTGAACCTGTTGTTGTTAGGGCAGCTGTTAAACCTATTGCCACGCTGAAAAAACCACTAAAATCTGTTGATTTGTCCAGCAAAAAGGCGACCGAAGCCTTTGTTGAACGCTCTGATGTTTCAGCTGTTGAACCAGCGGCTGTGGTTGCGGAAGCTGCTGTGGCTTTTGAGTTGGCCAAAGCCTTCCTTGAAAAATTTGGCGGCGATTCGCTTGAGGATATTATTGCTTCATTTAAAGCGTATCAATCTAGAAAATCTTGACCTTAACCCCAAAACTTGCTATAATTAGAAGTTTCTTACTTACGCAAAAGACACGAAAGGAGCACTATTTTGGCAGCAAAGATTAAATTACAAAGAAGAGGGACAAAGAACAAGCCTTTTTACAGGGTAATTGTTCAGGATGAGTCTGGGGCGCCTGTAAGCAATATTGTAGAGGTCCTAGGCACATATAATCCAATGGTTGAGCCATCAAAATTTGAAGTAGACAAAGAAAAAACACTAGCCTGGATCAAAAACGGCGCTACCCCGACTGATAAGGTTAGAATCCTGTTGGGTAAGGCCGGCATTCTTGAGCCAGTTGATCTTGCATCACTGACCAAACGCAAATCAAAGAAGGAAGAAAAAGCAGCTGCCGAAGCGGCTGGCAAAGAAAAGCCGGCTGAAGAAGGCAAAGCTGAGGGGGAAGTTAAGGCGGAGGCAAAGGTAGAGGAAAAGGTCAAGGAGGAGAAGGCTGAGGCGAAAGGGGGGCAAACTGAGGAACCGGCTAACAAGGAGGCGGAGAAATGAAGGAACTAGTTGAGTATATTGTAAAAGCATTAGTAGACCAGCCTGAGAAGATTAGTGTTAACGAAACCCTTGGTGAAACCGTTACGATTTTAGAGATTAAAACAGCCCCGGAAGATGTGGGAAAAGTGATTGGCCGCGAAGGAAGGATTGCCAATGCGATCCGCACGATTACCAAGGCGGCAGCGGCAAAACAAAATAAACGAGTTACCGTCGAAATATTGACCGATGATAGCGGCGAAAAAAAGTAAATAAAAACAAGGAGGATTTTTCATGGCAGAGAAGACAAAAAAGAACTCAATTGAACTTAAGCGTGTAGTTATGGTGAAAGCTATTGTTACTGAGGCTTTTAAGCAGAATTTAATTAAGGAGCTAGAAAGAGCAATTGGCAATCTGGATGCGCAAACTGCCCAGATTACCGACAGGAGCAAGGCCTATTTTGACTCCTTAAAGAAAAAAGGCTTGATGCAAAAGGCAGCTGCGTTTAAACATCAGCTTGAGGAAGAAAAGAACAAGCAGGCAGCAGCTAAAGCAGACTTGACCATGAAGATTGAAGAAGCAAAAAAACTGCAGTTAGGCACTGAATTTGTTCAAGGACCGCTGGAAGGTCCGGTTGACGTGGCTGTTGGGGACAATTTGTATAAGAAGGTCGGCGGCGCGGAAATAATTGTAAAAGACGGAATCATCCAGGAAATCCGCAACGATTAATAACTAGTGCAGATTGATATAGTAACTTTGTTCCCTGAAATGTTTCAGGGACCATTAAATGAGAGTCTGTTAAAAAAGGCCCAAACAAAGGGCCTTTTTAATTTTAGCTTAGTGAACATCCGCGATTTTGCGCAAGACAAACACAAAACAGTTGATGATCCGGCCTATGGGGGCGGAGCTGGCATGGTGATGAAGGGGGATGTTGTGAAAGAGGCAGTAAGCAGTAAGCAGAAAGCGGTTAGCAGGGTTGTTTTAATGTGTCCGACTGGGCAGCCGTTGACGCAGGAAAAAGTTAAGGCTTTAGCCAAGCAAGAACATTTGATAATTTTGTGCGGACATTATGAAGGCATTGATGAACGGGTCAGAGACCTGGTTGATGAGGAAATCTCAATTGGTGATTATGTTTTAACCGGGGGAGAAATCCCAGCAATGGTTTTGGTTGATGCTGTTGTCAGGCAAATACCAGGTGTGGTTAAAGAAGGTGAATCCCTGGTTAATGATTCTTTTTATAATGGGATTTTGGATTATCCAAGTTATACCAAACCCGAGGATTTAGAGGGAAAAAAAGTTCCGGAGGTTTTGTTATCCGGCAATCATGCGGAAATTGACCGCTGGCGGAGAAAAGAAGCCTTGCGCAAGACGCTTTATCGACGGCCGGAACTCTTAAGCCAGGCGCAGATTTCTAAAGAGGACAGAGAATTATTAAAAGAGATTCTTAGCCAATGAGCGTATATATTGCCTTAATCCATTATCCTGTTTTTAATAAACGCAAAGAGATCGTTACTACCTGTATTACGGGCTTTGATTTGCACGACATTGCCCGCAGCTCGGCGACATTTGGGATTAGACGTTATTTTGTTGTTAATCCTTTGCCAACGCAGCAGGCCTTTGCCAAAAGAATCTTGGATTTTTGGATGGACGAAGGCAGCCTGGAATTTAACTGGACCAGGGCGGAAGCGTTTAAGCTTATATCTGTCAAGACGAATCTGGATGAGGTTATCAAAGAGATCGAGGAGATCGAGGGCATTAAGCCGAAAGTAATCGCTACTTCTGCCAAGCCTGTAGGGAATATAACATTTGAAAGTTTGAGGTTTGAAATTGGAAGTTCCAGTGCCCCGTATCTTCTTTTATTTGGCACTGGCTGGGGCATGGCGCCGGAAGTGTTTGATAAAGTTGACTCTATTTTAGAGCCAATCGTCGGTAAAACTGACTATAATCATTTGTCAGTTCGCTCAGCAACTGCTATAATATTAGATAGGTTGCTGGGGTCGTAAGATTGATTGAGAGATGTATAGGAGGAAGAGTTAGTCATGGGAGCTATTAAAGAGATCGAAAAAGAGCAGTTAAAAAAGGAAGTTCCTCAATTTAAGGTTGGGGATACTGTTAAAGTATTTGCCAAAATAATTGAAGGCGGCAAAGAAAGGTTGCAGGGATTTGAAGGCCTTGTTATTAAGCAACAGGGACCAGGCAGCCGAAAAACTTTTACAGTGCGTAGGATTGTTCAGGGGGTTGGGGTTGAACGGACTTTCCCCCTGCATTCGCCCAAGGTTGACCGGGTTGTTGTTTTGCGCAGCGGTAAGGTAAGAAGGTCAAAGTTGTATTATTTGCGCAAGAGAATCGGCACCCAGGCCACCAGGGTTGAAGAAGAGAAAGCCTCAGGGACAACTGCTTCTACAAAGTAATATATGACAGAAGAAAAAGGCAATAAGCTAAAAGCGCTGTTAAAGCACTGGGTTTTTGATTGGACCGAAACCATAGTTGTTGCCTTTGTGTTAGCCCTGATAATCAGGGCTTTTTTCTTGCAGGTATTCTGGATTCCCTCCAGTTCCATGGAACCCACGCTTTTAATCAATGATAGGATTGTTGTCAATAAAGTTGCTTTCCATTTTAGAGACCCTCGCCGCCAGGAAGTTATTGTTTTTAGACAGGTCGCTCCTCCAGGAACGCCCAAGCGGGATTTAATCAAAAGAGTAATGGGCTTGCCCGGAGAAAAATTTCAAATTAAAGATGGGGTCATTTATATTAATGATAAGCCAGTTGAAGAGACCCATCCCATGAACCGCGACTATTACAATTTTGGCCCCATTGTTGTGCCGCCAAAATCTTATTTTGTAATGGGTGATAACCGCCCAGCTTCTGCTGACAGCCGCTTTTGGGGATTTTTGCCCAAGGAAAGTATAATTGGACCAGCTTTTATTAGAATTTGGCCGTTGAATAAATTCGGCCTTATTCCGTGAGATTTGCATTTGAAAGAAAACTTTGGCAGCAGGGATATAAGTTAGTTGCAGGCATTGATGAAGTTGGCCGCGGCCCATTGGCCGGACCAATTGTAGCTGCTGCAGTTGTTTTTCCTCCGAACATTAAACTTCGTGGACTTGAAGATTCCAAGAAAGTATCAGCAGCAAAACGTGAGGCCCTAGCTTTAAAAATTAAACAAAGAGCTTTGGCCATTGGCATTAGCCAGGTTAGCCATAAAAAAATAGATGAGTTGCGGATAGGCAAGGCCGATCTATTGGCCATGAAGCAAGCGGTTGTGGGTTTACAGTTTTTACCTGATTATTTACTAATTGACGGCAAGCGTAACCAGCTTGATCTTGAGATTGAGCAGTTATGTTTAATTGATGGCGATGCGCGTTGTGCTTCGGTTGCCGCTGCCTCAATTGTTGCAAAAGTTTTCCGCGATAAAATCATGTTGGAGTATCATAAGAAGTATCCAGATTATTTATTTCATCAGCATAAAGGTTATGGAACACGAGCGCATATAAAAAAAATTAAACAATATGGGCCTTGCCCTATCCACCGCCGTTCATTTTTCCCGGTCAGCCAATTCGCTCAAACCTAGATTCTGCTTGACATACAGCGAACCAGCTTGTTACAATGCTTTTGCCTATTGGGATAGAACAAATTGTTTTGGAAGGAGGTGGAACGAATGAATAAACAACAATTAATTTCTCAAGTTGCAAAGCAATGCAAACTGCCAAAGTCACAAATTATGACCATGGCTGATTCAATGTTTGACACCATTGAAAAGTCATTAAAGAAAGGTCAAGATGTTCGCTTGGTAGGATTTGGCACTTGGAAAAAGAGCAAGAGAAAAGCTCGCACCGGCCGCAATCCACAAACTGGCAAATCAATTAAGATTCCTGCCCGCAATGTGGTTAAGTTTAAAGCTGGTCAGGCCTTGCTTGAAATGATCAATTAAATTTCCCAGCCCCTATTTTCTATATATTATAATGTAGGAGATAGGGGCTTTCTCTAGCCTGCTCCTTTGCTTGATCCTGTCCCCAACTGTCGAAATCTCGACACTCCCTCGACTCACTCGCTTTGCTCGTTCGCTCGGGATAAACCACGTTTTTTAGCTTAGCAAAAGGAAATTCTGCTTGCACCGAGCGAGGAGCGCAGCGACGAGTCGAGGTGGCAATAACATTGCTACTCTACCCACATAATGGGACTAGAAAGTTATCAGTTGGGCAAAAAAGGCGAAGAAATAGCTG
>JAHIUL010000167.1 GCA_018817195.1 Candidatus Margulisiibacteriota bacterium | reverse complement strand
CATGACCATCTTTCTCAGTTCCACAATGCGGGCAAACCTCAGCCTCTTTTTTTGTGCTTTTTACAGGGAAAAGATTACCAATCAACCCCATAATAATGCCCACTACAATTGCGGCAAAAAAGATATAGACCGTGAAGTTAAGCCCCAAAAGACGATAACAAACAAACAAAGCTGTGATTGAAGTTGCCGGCGTAGCCACTAGAAAAGCCAGCACTGGACCAAGTCTAGCTCCTTTTCTATAAAAACTGACTGCCACAGGCAAATTGCCAATACAACATACTGGCAGCAGTGCGCCAACAAAGGTTGCCCAGAGGATTGCCATAAAACTTTTGCCAGCTAGATACTTTTCTACAAAATTATCCGGTAGAAATTCATGAATCAAGCCAGAAATAAAAAAGCCAAGGATTAAAACCGGAGCTACTTCAACAACATAATGTAAAAATGTCCGCAGAAAAATATTAATATCCACTATGGCACCTCTTTAATTTTCTTAACGTAAACCTTATACTCGCCCTCAGCTTCCTCTAACCCCAAAAACTTATTGCCGGTTGCTTCGCACCAAGCCGGCATATCGCTTTTTATGCCCTGGTCAGTAGCCAAAATCTCAAGAGTCTCGCCAATCCTCATTTTCTTAAACTCCATGGCAGTCTTGACTATGGGCATAGGACATAATAAGCCAAAACAATCCAGGGTCTTATCAGCTTTCATAAAGCCTCCTAAATAAAAAGGTTAACATTGCCCTCAAAGGCCAGCCCAAGATAAGTCGAGGCCCCGGCAATTTCGTCAACCTCAGGAATAAAATCTTCTTTGGCCATCCCCATCACCCCGATTGAGGTGGTGCAGGCAATCATTTTAATCTTTAATTGTTTGGCCAGCTTAATCATTTCAGAAATTTTCTGCATATTGTATCGCTTCATCAAAAATTTCATAAAGAAAGTGCCCAGGCCAAACATGTGGAATTTTGACAGCGGCAGCCTTTCTGCCCCGCCCCGGTTCATAAAACCAAACATTTTCTGCAAAAAGCGCGGCGCGCCAAAGGAAAACTTCTTTTTGCGCAAAACATTTAATCCCCAGAAAGTAAAGAACATGGAAACATCCTTGCCCATAGCAGCCGCGGTCGTAGCAATTATGAAAGCGGCATAAACCTTGTCCAGATCACCGCTAAAAACTACTATTGTCGCTTTTTCTTTTTCAGCCATTTGTTTCACCCCTTTTTTAAAGGAGACATGGATTGTAAGCGTTCAACAATCGGCGGAAACTTTTCTAATAAATAATCAATATCTGCTTCAGTTGTGTCCTTGCCAAAGCTAAAAACAATTGAACCGTTGACCATCTCACGGGCAACACCAACAGCTAATAGCACGTGCGACGCTTTTAACGCTTTGGACACACAAGCTGAACCAGTTGAAACAGATATGCCTTCCATATCCAGGAACATTGACATTGATTCACCTTCAATAAATTCAACACAACCGCTGACATGATTGGGAAGCCTTTGTTCGGCGTCTCCTGTTAGATGAAAAGTTGGAACCTTGGTCTTTAAGCCATCCATTAACTTTTTTTGCAGTTTTTTTAGCAAAGCAGTTCGCTCTTTCATCTCTGCTTTAGCTAATTCAGCCGCCTTACCCATGCCTACAATCCCGCTGACGTTTTCAGTGCCAGATCGTTTGCCGCCTTCTTGAATTCCTCCTTCAAGAAAAGGCAAAATTCTCGTGCCTTTCTTTAAATATAGAGCGGCAATACCTTTTGGCCCGTAAAATTGGTCGGCCGCCAGGCTTAAAGCATCAATTCCCAAAGTTTGAACATCAACCGGGATAACGCCAGCAGCCTGAACCGCATCAACGTGAAAACACGGCGCCTGTCGCCCGTCGCCTGTCGCCTGTCTAATTATTTGAGATATTTCCGCAATCGGTTCAATTGTGCCAATTTCATTGCTAGCGTGGGTAATTGAAATTAAAATAGTTTCAGGAGTGATTGCTTTTTTTAGTTCATCAAGCTTAACAATCCCATTACCATCAACCGGAACCTGGGTTACCTTAAAACCTTGTTTCTCAAGCGTTTTCAAGGGGTGGTGAATAGAAAAGTGTTCAATCGCAGACGTAATGATATGTTTACCCTTTTTTATGTTAGCCTGAGCTAAACCATGAAGCGCGAAGTTGTTTGACTCTGTGCCGCAGGAAGTAAAAATTATTTCTTCTGGTTTTGCATTAATCAAACTGGCAACTTGCTGGCGCGCTTTATCAATCGCCTGGGCAGCAATCCTGCCCTGTTCGTACAAAGCAGATGGGTTGCCGTAATTTCCAGAAATATACGGCATCATAGTTTCAGCAACCCGCTTATCAACTGGATTAGCAGCTACATGATCAAGATATACTGTTGTCATTAGTGCCCCTCCGATTCTTCATGCGGCTTCCAATCAGGCAAACCCTTGCCGGTTGTCTTAAGCAAGTAATCATTAATTGCCCCTTTTAACGCGTCTTCAGCCAGCACTGAACAATGAAGTTTTCTTGGCGGCAGCCCTTCTAAGGCTTCTACCACGGCCCGATTGCTGACCTTGAGCGCTTCTTCAAGGGTCTTGCCCTTAACTAAATCTGTCATCATGGAACTGGTGGCAATTGCCGCGCCGCAGCCAAAAGTTTTAAATTTGGCATCGGTTATCACGTTGTCTTTGACCTTGATGTACATTTCCATAATGTCCCCGCAGACCGGATTGCCCACATGCCCAATCCCGTCTGGATCTTTCATTTCCCCCACGTTATGCGGATTTCTAAAATGATCCATTACCTTTTCTGAATATCCTTCTGGCATTATTAAGCACCTCCTTTATAAATAGGCGACATTTTTCTTAGTTTGTCTACAATTTTCACAAACACGTCCAAAACATAGTTTATATCATCTTCAGTTGTCAATCTACCCAAAGAAAAGCGAATTGAGCCCTGAGCTAAATCCGGCGCCAGTCCAATTGCTTTTAAAACATGGGATGGCTCAGTTGAGCCGGAGCTGCAGGCTGAACCAGTTGATGCAGCAACGCCTTCAAGATCTAAATTGAGCAGCATTGACTCCCCTTCAACATATTTAACTGATAAGTTAACATTCTTAGGCAATCTTAGCTCAGGATGGCCGTTTAAAACAACTTCTGGTATCTTATTTTTGACCCCTTTAATCAACTTATCCCTCAACTCAGTCAAATGTTTTTGCCGCGAATTTAATTCTTTCCTTGCCAGTTCCGCTGCCTTGCCAAGACCAACTATGCCCGGCACATTTTCAGTTGAAGCGCGGCGGTTTCTTTCCTGCCCCCCGCCCTTGATAAATGATTCCATGCGCGTGCCTTTCTTGATATATAAGGCGCCTACGCCTTTTGGGCCGTAGAGTTTATGGCCAGACAAGGAAAGCAAATCAACTCCAAGTTTATTTACGTCAACTGGGATGCTGCCAACTGTCTGAACTGCATCCGTGTGAAAGTAAGTTTTTTCTCTGATTATCTCAGAAATCTCTTCAATCGGCTGGATGGTGCCGATTTCGTTGTTAGCATGCATGATAGAAACCAGGATAGTCTTGTCAGTTAAAGCTTTTTCTACGTCTTTGGGATTAACCAGCCCATATTTATCAACCGGCAGATAGGTAGCATTAAAACCTTGTTTTTCTAAAAAATGACATGGTTCAAGGATTGCATGATGTTCGATCTGACTGGTAATTATATGGTTGCCTTTGTCTTTATTAGCAAATGAAATGCCATGCAGCACAAAATTATTAGCTTCTGTGCCGCTGGAAGTAAAAACAATTTCTTCCGGCCTAGCATTAATTAATTTAGCAACTTGTTCCCTGGCCTGTTCCACGGCTGATCTTGCTTCCTGGCCAAAAGCATGTAAACTCGAAGGATTACCAAACTTCTCGCTGAAGTATGGCTGCATTGCCGCCACAACTTCTGGATGAGTTGGTGTGGTTGCTGCATAATCCAAGTAAATTCGTTTCATAATTTAATACCTCTGCAAAGGTCACCAATTGTTGTTGAATCAAAAACCTTAGTTACTTTTTGATTTAGCTTTTGCCAAAGTCTGCGAGTGGAACAGCAACCACTCTTTGGGCAACACTTAGCTGATGGGATACAATCCGCCAGAGCCACCGGCCCTTCGGTTGCGCGGATAACATCACCAATGCTGACCTGGGACGGCTTTTTTGCTAAAGCATACCCGCCAGCCGGGCCGCGGACAGTTTTAACCAGGCCCGCGCGCCGCAATTTCAAAAGCAACTGCTCCAAATAAGACAAAGGAATACCCTGCCTTTTGGAAATTTTGGCTGCGGTAATGGGCCCTTCCCCATTAGTAGCCAGGTCAAACATGGCTGTTACCGCGTATCTGCTGCTGGCTGATAACTTCATGATATTATTTTAGTATAGTTGACAAAATTAGTCAACTATATCCTTTTCTTTGTAGCGGCAACGTGATAATGTCCGGTTTGGGCAACGTGATAATGTCCGGTTTCTGATAAATAAAGAAGCCCACCTTACGATAAAGAGTTAAGGGGGCAAGAAATGAGAAAGGATATTATTGCAATGAGTAAAAGGGAATT
>JAHIUL010000166.1 GCA_018817195.1 Candidatus Margulisiibacteriota bacterium | reverse complement strand
TTGGCAATTGAAGTGATCTGCCAGCGAGCAACGTAGCTGGTAACATAAGGCATGTTGGCTAAAAAGGGAATAAACCAAAAAGAAAGCAGCAAGCCGCCCAGGCCAAAAACCTTGAACAAATAAACAAAGTTTGGCCAAAAATCCTTTTTCGTAAACAAAAAAAACAGGGCAATAACACCTGAAAAAACCATTGTAAAACCATGGCTAAAACCAATTAAGAAAAATATCAGGGCATTGGGAATTATTTTATCTTTATTTTCAATACCGCTGTAAAGCGAGCCAAAAAACAAGACCATTAAACTTAAACTTAAGCTGTAGGAATATTCCCCTGCCAGGGTGCTGGGGATATTGCCGCCCCACATTGAATTTGTTTCAAGAAATAAAAACGGCAGGGAAAAAACCGCAGCTATAATTGGCACAGGAAACAGATATTTCAAAAATCTAAAAGCATAATAAACACAAATCGGCAAAAGAAATGTTCCAAGCACAGTGACTATTTTAAAGGCTATTTGCATAGGAATAATATAACTAATTAAAACCATGAGAATAAATGTTAAAGGGAAATAATGGTACAAAACCGGAAAACCAGCGTAATTGCCCTGGTCCCAGCCCATTATCTTGGCGCGAGGCAGAAGAACTTCTTTTAAGTAAACAGCAGTTGGATAATGCGAGCCGGTATCGCCGCCGGAAGTCGTTGTCATTGAAAACATATAGCGCGGCGCAAAAAAGGTAAATAAAAAGACGACTATAAAAGCAAATATAATTAGGACAATTAGTTTATTTCTGTTCACTTCTTTAAAAACGAGGCTCCTAATTGATATGCCAGGAAAATCAAGACCAAAACAACCAGCGCGGCAATTAAATAAATATAACTGATGCCCAAAATATTTTGGGTTTCAACAATTTTCACTATCCCAGGAGTAATTGTTGTTATATGCCGGCCGTCTTTTTCATATTCAGAAATGGCAAAGACCTGGTAGGAACTGCCGCTTAACGCGGAAAAGTTTTCCAGTTTGAACTCAACTGATTTTGAGCCTTTGGCTGGTAAATCGATGTTGCCGGGGACCTGCTCCACTGTAAGCTCACGGGGAGTAATCAAGTTTGCTGCGGCATTTATTGTTGAATCTGCCAGGTTCTTTAAAGTTAACTTAAGCTTGCCATTTTTCCAAAAATTAGTTGATTTAACTGCGCCAAAAATATCATTAGGCAAATCTTTTGTCTTATAAAGGAATATCTGGCAATTAAGCGCGGAAAACGGGTACATATTAGCATCAGCGTAATGCATCACAACAATTAAAGGATACTGGCCAGGAATAATTTTACCCACATTAAAACTGCCGCTGACCTTATAAGTGTTGCCGATTTCTAATTCCTGAAGCCTTTCAGCTAAAACTTTCTGCCCGCCCACCCTGACTTCAGCCTGAACATTGTAAGCAGATTCATCCCCTTTGTTAACTGCGCTAACCGTGACCTGCAGGACATCCCCCACAACTTTTGAGCTGACAGAGGTTTGCAAACTAATATAAGAAGCAAAAACTTGGGTTGAGCAAGCTAAAATTAGGAATAGAAATAATAATATTCTTTTCATGAAGCCACTCCATACAAAACAATTTGTTGAAAGTCAGCCACACGCAGGTAGAGCTTCTCCAGCGCTTTGAGCAATGTGAGCCGGTTGGTTTTTAATTTCTCATCCTCATGCATTACCAGTACCTTTTCAAAAAAGGCTTCAACTGCCGGGGTTAAACCTGACAAAGCCTTAATGGCCTTGGCCCAATTTTCGGAATTAACTGCTTCTCCCACCGCCCAGTTGACCTGCATATATTCAGCAAATAATGCCTTTTCTTCATTATCAACCAAAAGCTGCTCATTAACTTCACCTGGCTTGGCATTTTTGGCAATGCGGCAAATGCGGTCAGCTGAAACAACAATACCGCTGAACCATTTTTGAGCAACCAGGCCGTTCATCACTTCTGCTTTGGAAACAGTATCTAAAATATCATTAAATTGTGCCAAAGCCGCTGCCACCACATCATAACGGATGCCTTTATCCAACAGGATTGGTTTTAAGCGCGCGCTGACAAACTCGATCAATTGGCCATTAACTTTGCCAAACAACTGGTAACCCTTTTCTGGCTTATTGCTTGATTTAAAAATTGGTTCGTATGATTTATAACTGTGCTCAAAGGCTTCGTCCAAGAGCAGATCAAGTTTTTTCTCCAAAATAATACGGATAATGCCATTGGCTGCCCTACGCAAACCATAAGGATCAACTGAGCCAGTGGGTATCGCACCCACACTAAAACAACCAACTAATGAATCTATCCTGTCAGCCAGGGCAACAGTTAAACCTTCATTTGACTGCGGCAGCTTATCATCAGCAAAGCGCGGTAAATAGTGTTCAAATATCCCCTCAGCTACTTTAGGATCTTCTCCAGATAACAAGGCATACTCTTTACCCATAATTCCCTGCAACACAGGAAATTCATAAACCATCTTAGTTGTTAAATCAGCTTTGCATAATTCGGAAATTTTCTTGGCATTCTCGATCGTTTTTTCATCAAAGCCCAGCCTCTTGCCGATCCAGGCTGACAGCTTAGCCATGCGCTCTGTTTTAGCGGAAATACTGCCCAGGTTTTCAAAAAAAGCTACATTATCCAAGTCAGCTTTCCTCATTTTAAGCGGCAGTTTCTTATCTTCTTCAAAAAAGAACTTGGCATCAGATAATCTGGCAGATAAAACCTTTTCATTTCCCTCAACAACAGTTTTAGACTTACAACCATCGGTTACCACCACAAATTTCGCCAGCAGCTTGCCCTTGCTATCAAGTAATGGGAAATATTTTTGGTTCTTTTTCATGGAGGTTATCAAAACATCCTGAGGTATTTGAAGGAATTCCTTATTAATTGTGCCGACATAAGCAATTGGGTCTTCAACTAAATAAGTTACTTCATCCAACAAATCAGATTCGATCAACGCCTTAGCCCCCGCCTTCTTAGCAACAGCTTCAACATCTTTTTTTATAAGCTTTTTTCTCTCTTCTTGATCAACAACAACTCCAAGTTTAAGCAACGTCTTTTTATAAGATAACAACTCCACAGTTTTAACTTTTAAGTTTTCACTTTTAAGTTTATTATATCGATGCCCTTGAGTTTTGTTTCCGCTAGCAATCCCCGCTAACTTAAACTTAACTATCTTGGCACCACACAACGCCACAATCCAATGGATTGGCCGGATGAATTTAAAATCAAGCTCGCCCCAGCGCATAGCCAGAGGTTGATAGAGTGCTTTAATAATCTCAGGAAAAACTTCTGTTAAAACTTTTTCAGTTGACTTGCCTTTTTTAGAGATCTTGGCAAAAACATATTCCTTATTACCAAATGGTTTGCGGATAATGTTGGCCATAGAAACTTTTTGGCTTTTAGCAAAACCAATGACAGCTTGGGTTGGTTTACCCTGGGCATCAAAAGCACGGTCAACTGGCGGGCCTTTGACCTCATCATGCAAGTCCTCTTGCTGCTCTGCAATGTTTTCAATATACAATGTGAGGCGGCGATAAGTGCCTAAAGTTATTACCTGGCCAAAACCAATACGCTCAGCCCTCAGCTTTTCCTCGGCTTTAGCTTTTAAATCAGCTAGAAAACCAGGCATAAACCGCGCTGGTATTTCTTCGCAGCCTATTTCAAGTAATGCATTAACCTTCGACATATAGCCTTGCACACTTCCTTGCTAATTTTCGAATCTTTAAGATATACGCCATGCGCTCTGTTACAGACACCGCGCCGCGGGCATCCAAAAGATTAAAAGTATGGGAACATTTCAAAACATAATCATAAGCCGGCAGAACTAAATTTTGGTCTAATAAGCGATAGGCTTCTTTTTCATATGACTGGAACAAGTTTAATAAGTTTTCCACGTCAGCAACTTCAAAATTATATTTTGAATGTTCTCTTTCCTGGGATAAATAAATGTCGCCGTATTTAACACCCTTGGTCCACTCAATATCGTAGACACTGTTTACTTTTTGAATAAACATGGCAATGCGCTCTAAACCATAAGTTAGCTCAACTGCCACAGGTTTGCAGGGATAGCCGCCGCATTCTTGAAAATAAGTGAATTGCGTGATCTCCATGCCTTCAGCCCAGACTTCCCAGCCTGTGCCCCAGGCACCTAAAGTGGGCGATTCCCAGTTATCTTCAACAAAGCGCACATCATGTTTAGCTGGTTCAATGCCAATAGCGAGAAGTGAATCTAAATATGCATCCTGAATTTCAAGTGGAGATGGTTTAATAATTACTTGATACTGGAAATAATGAAAAAGCCGGTTGGGATTTTCGCCGTAACGGCCGTCAGTTGGCCGTCTAACAGGATCAATGTAAGCAACTTTCCACTCTTTTGCGCCTAAAACTCCGAAAAATGTGGCAGGAGACATTGTTGCAGCGCCCTTTTCAAGGTCATAGGGCTGGCGAATTACGCATCCATAATCAGCCCAGAATTGGTTAAGATTAGCGATTATGTCTTGGAAAGAAAGCTTTTTCACAATTTAATTATAACATGAGACAACATGATTTCAAGAGATGAAGATTAAAGGAAGAGGATAAGGAACAGGAGAAGGCAAAGGAGGCTAAGGCAGAGGAAAAGGTTAAAACGAATATTCCGATATCTGCCTTCGCCTTTTCCTTTGCCTCCTTATCCTATTCCTTTTCCTTCTCCTTTTCCTCTATCTCCAAATCCTTGTTTTCCCCCCAACAGAATGATAATATATTTAAACCATGAAAGATCTTATTAAAAAAGTAGTTTCTAATCAAAACCTAACCCGCCAGGAAGCGGCTCTAGCCATGGACACAATAATGCGCGGAGAAGCTACCCCATCTCAGATCGCTGCCTTTATTACTGCTTTAAGAATGAAGGGCGAAACCATTGATGAAATTACTGGCTGCGCAGAAAAAATGCGCGAACATGCTATCAA
>JAHIUL010000165.1 GCA_018817195.1 Candidatus Margulisiibacteriota bacterium | reverse complement strand
GTGACAGAACCGCATTTACCTTTGCCAATTTTCTTATTCCAGATTTTGGTAATTGGCACAATACCCGCTCCGCTAAAAGTAATAAAACATTCATCAGCCGTATAAAGTTCTTTTGGGGTAATATCTTTTTCAATAATTTTAAAGGCAGCTTGTTTGGCCAGTTTAATGACTAAATTCCTGCTTAAACCAACCAAGATTGGATTTTCAATTGATGGGGTGTAGAGTATGCCGTGTTTAACAATAAAAATATTGCTTATGCTGCCTTCAGCTAAATGACCTTTTTCATTCAGCATAAACGCTTCGTCTGCGCCTAATTTTTTGGCTTCTGCTTTGGCCAGCAAATTGTTAACGTAGCAGAGTGTTTTTAAATGGGAAGTCGGCACATTGGGCCTGATAATACTGCTGACAATGGCCTTCCAGCCAGAGATAAAAGTATTTTTGGGATATGGCTTTTGTTCTTCAGCCATTATTATTAAACTAGCTTTGCCGGCTGTATTTTTTGGGTCAAGCCCGTGACCTTTAGCCGAGCCGCGTGTAATGATGATTTTGATATAAGATTCCTTAAATTTGTTAGCTGCAATTGTTTTGAGAACAGCTGACTTTAGCTGGCCAGCGGAAAGCGGGGCGCGGATTTTTAAGGCTTTTAGCCCTTTAAGCAGCCGCTTAATGTGGCCTTCAAGTAAAAATGGTTTACCTTTGTAAGTGCGCAATGATTCAAAAACCCCGTCGCCATAGAGCAGGCCGCGGTCTAAAACCGAGATCTTGGCTTCTTCAAGAGGGAGGATCTGGCCGTTTAAATATATTTTATTCTTCATGGGTAGCTTCCTTTGCTTTGAACAAAGCGTATTTTGTCAGGATAGGGCCAAAAATTATGTTAAAAGCCACGGCAACCAGGGTAATATTAATGATTAGCGGACGGAACTCAAAATAACTTGATGAAGCGGTTATCATCAGCGGCAGACCAACGGCAATACCAGCTTGCGGGACCAGAGTCAGGCCAAGATATTTTCTGATTGACTCACTCACGTTGGTTGCAGTTCCGCCCAGGTAAGCGCCGCCAATTTTGCCGGCAATTCTCATCAGCACAAAAGCTGATCCCCAGGCGATCATCAGCAGGCCGGCCATGGCAAACACTTTTAAGTTCAGATAGGCGCCGGACAGGACAAAGAAAAAACAATAAATAGGCGGAGTTATTTTGTTCATGTTTTCCAGGATAGATTCGTTCTTTTCTGAAATGTTTATGATTGTTAAACCAATAAACATATTGGTCAGCAGGGGAGAAATATGCGTAACTGTGGCAATGCCGACTGCCAGCAGAACCGTTCCCAGGAGAATAATTAAGCTGTCGCTTAATTCTTTGGTCAATTTGATAAGTACGTGGGCTAGGATGCCAAGCAATATCCCAACTAACAGAGCAGCCAGGATTTCAATAAAAGATTCGGAAAGTGAATGGATGGCGGTTTGGCCAAAGGTTGAAAGATGTTTGACGTCAATTGTTAAGACAAGGCCAAAGATTACGATGGCTACGGCGTCGTCAAGCGCAACTACAGCCATAACTGTTTCAGTCAGCGGTCCACGGGCTTTGAACTCCTTGATTACAGCCAGGGTGGCGGCTGGATCTGTGGCTGTGGCAATCGCCGCCAGGGGCAGGGCTGCTTCCAGCGGCATTTTTAATAAATATAGAAAAATAAAAACCAGTATAAACGCGCCCAAAGCCTGGAGAATCGTAATTAAGATTACTGGCGGGCCAAGGCGCTTAATCAGGCTAAAGCTTAACCCTGCTCCGATAATCAGGGCAATAATGCCCAGCGTCAGGTCTGGGATAAAATTGAGCTGGAGCAAAGAATTTTCGTGAAACAGCTTGAGTAATGACGGCCCCAAAATTATGCCGGCAATAATATAACCTGTAACGCGCGGAAACCTTAGCGGTTTTATTAATTGGGCAAAAATAAAACCGGCAAAAAGCAAGCTGGCCGCCAGAATAAAAATATTTTCATTTAAAAGCGTGCTGATATTTGGTAAAAAGTTCACTCCAGTGTGCCTTCCTCAAGCAGGATATGCGCCAGGCTGGCGCGGTCAACAACGCCGACCAGTAATTTATTGCGAGTTACAGGAACACGCTTTAAATCTTTATGCAGCAAGAGTT
This sequence comes from Candidatus Margulisiibacteriota bacterium, assembly GCA_018817195.1. Lineage (GTDB taxonomy): Bacteria > Margulisbacteria > WOR-1 > O2-12-FULL-45-9 > O2-12-FULL-45-9 > JAHIUL01. The sequence continues at coordinate 4,526 of JAHIUL010000165.1, read as the reverse complement.
CCGCAACATCTGAGGCATCATCATCTTCTTTGACGCCGTGGAAGGTTTTGCTCATATAGTCTTTAACTCTTGCCTGGCCTACCTGGGTGAGCTTTTTGACAACTTTGGAGAGATTGGTAAAGCCGACAATGTCAGGATTTTCTATTTTTACTTTTTCCGGGAATATTGAGGTGACGATATCTCTTTCTGATATCCAGCCGACAATTTCGTTGTGTTTGTTAACCACAGGAATGCCGTTTAAGCCGCGCAAGGACAGGATTTCTGTGGCTTCCACTAAAGAAGTATCCTCGGTAACGGAAGTTAGGTCGCGAGTCATGAACTCTTTTACTTTTTTCATCTTAGCTTACCTTCCTTACTTTAGCCATAAGACGAAGCTCTTCAACTTCTTTTATAGAGTTAGGCTGATTGGCTTTTTTGTTGCGGGCAGTTGATAGGGCGCAGCCCAGGCCGTATTTAAGCGCTTCACCCAGGTTGCCAGAAGATTTATAATTATAGATAAAGCCTGCCAGCAGACTATCTCTTACGCCAATTTTGATTGGAGCCTTGCCAGCCTCAATTTCACCTTCCCAGAGCTCATCTTTGTTGGCCACAGTATATTTAAAGCTTTCGCTGTTTAAGATAACAATTTCTGTGCCTTTGTCCATAATTTCTTTGGAGATCAGGGGCCGCAGGTTTAGCTTGCAGACATTTTTACCCATAATATTTTCGCAGCCGCGCAGGTCAGGCATAGCAATAAATAACTTTGTGCCCAAACATTCCTTAAGAATGTGTTCCTGCACGTTGAGAACGACTTTAACATTTTTTTTGTTAGCAAGGATGATTAATTCCTTAACAAAACTTGGGGAAACTCCCTTGGGCAAGCTGCCGCCGATTTCAATAATATCAGCCTGGCCGAGCAGGCGCTCGAAATTTGTTTTAAAACTGTTAATGTAACGCAGCTCGATTGCGGAACCTTCTTCCACCAAAAGGGTTTGCCTGTTCTTTTTTTCTTCCATAACAAAAAAATCAGTTCGAAGCTCTGTGTTTGTATAGATAAAATTAGTCGTGACGCCGACTTTTCTTAAATATTCTTCAAACGGCCGGCTGACAGAACCGCCCAAAAAGCCGGTGGCAATAACTTCTTCGCCCAATAAAGCCAGCGAGCAGGCCACGTTGACTCCTTTACCCCCTGGAATTCTCATGGTGGTGCTGGCGCGGTTTAATTGGCCCGGATCCATTTCTTCTAAGATCAAAATGTGGTCATAGGCGGGATTTAACGTGACTGTTACTATCATAAATACACCTCGTGATGTTATTTTATCACTTCTATTATTTCTTAACAACTTTGGCGGCTTGAACCAGCATGTCACCTGCTAGGACGAGTAAGACAGCGGCAATGGTAAAAAGGAGGAGATTATTACTCTGGAAAAATATGACCATTTGATAGATCAGGGCACCGATAGTTGTAATAGTCATAAATATGGCTGGGATTAAAGTATATATAGTAGGCCGCTTTTTTTGGTAAAGGTAAACAGAGGCCAAGAGCAGCACTAAGGCGGCAATTAATTGGTTTGAAGCGCCGAAAACCGGCCAGATAGAGGTCCATGATCCCAGCGCGAGCCACATAGCTAGTAAAACAATTAACAATGTAGATGCGTGTTTATTTTTGAGGATCTTTAAGCCCAAAGCCTCGCCAAATGTTTCTTCAGTAATATATCGGGTAATACGCGTGGCGCTGTCCAAAGTGGTTAACACAAAAGCATTAAGCGTAAACATAGCGATCAAGCTGCCGACGGTTGAACCAACCAGCGGGGCAACTATTTGTCCGTAACCCACGCCAAAGGTAACGATCCAGCCTTTTTCTTTCATTAGTTCTGGATAAACTAATCCAGGCGTTCCGCCGGTCCATTGCAGGCCAGCGCAAACAGCAATAATTGCTAAGAGCGAAAGCACACCCTCCAAAATCATACCGCCAAAAGTAATTCTTTTAGCCGCAGGTTTGTGCGGCAGCTGTTTGGAGGTTGTGCCTGAAGAAATTAATGAATGAAAACCAGATATCGCGCCGCAGGCGATGATAACAAACATCATTGGCCAGAGAGGGCCTTCGCTGCTTTGGAACCCAACAAACATTGGGGTGTTCATTTTTGGCAGGGTAACAAAAATACCCAGATAGCCAAGAACCAAGCCAAAAAACAGGATAAAAGCGGAAAGGTAATCCCGTGGCTGGAGCAGGATATTAACTGGTACGATGGAAGCAATGTAGGCATAACCAAGTAAAACAATAATCCAAAAAGTCAGAGCCTGCGGCAAATAAACCACTACTGGGAACTGAAGTCCCAGGTAAATAAAGAATGCCATCAAGCCAAGAGAAATCACAGTGGCAAGCCACTGTTTCATGTGCCAGTAGTAAAGCATAATGCCAAGTAAAACAGCGGTAATAATAACTCCCAGAGTAGGGATTACAATTCTTGGTTCTTCCACCATTGTTTTTGCTGTAACTGCGGCAAAAACAGCAACTACCAGGATTAATGCTAACCAGAGGAAGATGGAAAAAACTATTCGGCTGCGGCGGCTCAATACACTTTCTGCAACGTGGCCGACGGTAGCGCCGTGGTGGCGGAGCGACAACATTAAAGCTGAAAAATCATGGATCCCGCCAATAAATATTGAGCCAATCACAATCCACAATAAAGCCGGTCCCCAGCCGAATAAAGTGCAGGCAATAACCGGGCCAATAATCGGGCCGGCGCCAGCAATTGAAGCAAAGTGATGGCCAAAGAGAATTGTCCAATGTTTAGCAGGAATATAGTCTAGTCCGTCTTCCTTTAGTATTGCTGGAGTCTTTTTTGAAAGATCAACCTGCCAAACGTGTTTTTCGATAAATGAGGCGTAGATGAAATAGCCTAGGGCAAATAAGCTTAAGCCGATAAGCGCAATTAATAGGGCATTCATGGTTTGAATTATAACTTCCTGTTTTAAAAAATCAAGCGTTGACACTAATTTTTACGGTATTATAATTGAAGCAATTAATAGGAGGAGTAATTATGCCAATTGCAACTATGGAAGACGTAATTAAAAATTATAAGGTAGGGAAAATTGAAGTCCCGGCCCTGCGCGGTGTTTCCCTTACTATAGAAGAAGGAGATTTTCTTTCAATTGCCGGACCATCTGGATCTGGCAAAACTACTATGCTCAACTTGTTTGGTTGTTTGGACAAGCCCACAGAAGGTCGCGTCTACGTTGGAGAACAAAATGTAGCGCGCATGTCACCCAACCAATTAGCTGATGTGCGCAATAAAAATCTCGGCTTTATTTTTCAAACCTTTAACCTTGTGCCAGTCTTGTCAGCTTTTGAAAACGTCGAATTCCCTTTGATACTATTGAAAGAAGGAAATTCAAGAGAAAGGAAAACTAAGGTTTTGAATGCTTTGGCAGATGTGGGGATTGCTGATTTATCTGATCGCAGACCGTTTGAAATGAGCGGCGGGCAGCAGCAGCGCGTGGCCATAGCTCGAGCCCTGGTCAAGAATCCTAAAATTGTTTTGGCTGACGAACCAACAGCTAATTTGGATTCAGTAACAGGTGAAGGCATACTAAAACTGATGTTGGAGATGAATAAAAAGACCAAGACCACTTTTATCTTTTCAACCCATGATCCCATGGTCATGGATTATGCAACGCGTTTGGTTAAAGTTCACGACGGCAAGGTAATGTCGGATGAGAGGGACTAACTAGCCCTCACCCCCTGACCCCCTCTCCCAGGGGGAGAGGGGGATAAAAAGCAAACTTGCCCTCGCCCTCTGGGAGAGGGCCGGTGAAGAATAAGTAAATGTTTATCAAAAATCGGGTGAGGGCATAAATTAGAGATGTTATTTAAATTAGCTTTTAGAAACATATTTAGACACTTCACCAGGACATTTCTGACCTTTCTGGCCATTGCAATTGGTTTGATGTTTATGATCCTAATGGATTCCATGCTCACGGGCATTGACCAGGAATCTTTTGACAGGATTATTAATTATGAAACCGGCCACATCAAAATTTTTGACCGCGAATATCGCGAAGATGAAGAAAACTTGCCTTTGGATAAATCAATTGATAAGCCTGGTCCGATTATAAAAGATTTAACAAAAGATCCCGATGTAGCAGGGGTGACTTCGAGAATTAATTTTAGAATTATGCTTTCTGACGGCATAGATCAATATCCAGCTGTTGGTATTGCTGTTGATGCTAAAGATGATGAAGCAGTTTTTAGGCTTAAACAAGCTGTTGCAAAAGGTGATTTCTTTAAGGAAAATGAAGAGGAAACCATTCTTTTGGGAGAGGGATTGGCTGAGGACTTTGGCGTTGATGTTGGCGATTACATGACAATCTTGACCCGCACTAAATACGATACTTATCAAGCTTTAGATTTGCGGGTTAAAGGGATATTAAAAACTGAAGACCCAAAGATTGACTGGGCTGCTGTTGTAATTCCATTAGGTTTAGGAAAGGAGTCTTTGGACATGGGCCAGGGCGTAACTGAAATTAATATTAAACTCAAAGAT
>JAHIUL010000014.1 GCA_018817195.1 Candidatus Margulisiibacteriota bacterium | reverse complement strand
ACCTCTATTCTTGAAGGGTTGAAAGAAAAGTATCCCCATTGCCAGATTGATTGGTTAACCTCAAAATCAGCTAAAGATGTTCTTTTGCTTAACCCTTATCTCGAAAGTGTTTTTATTTGGGAAGCAGAGCCGGAATTAAAAGATTACGATCTGGTTATTGGGCTGGAGGATGATTTTGAGGTGTGCGATTTTGTTTCCAGCCTTGCACCTAAAGCAATTGCAGGGGCTTATGCTTTGGGCGGCAAAGCAGCTTACACGCCTTCTGCCTGGTTTGATATGTCAGCGATCTCAAGATTTGGCCTGACAAAAGCGAATCAATTGAAGCAGCTTAATAAAAAAACTTTTCAACAGCATATGGGGGATTTGTTAGGAATCAGGGTTGGTAGATATGTTTTTAGTCTTACGCCTGATGAGATTGAATTGGGGAAGAAGGTTGTCAGGGATTTGGGGTTTGGGGTTAGGGATCAGGTGGTTGGCATAAATACTGGCGCAGGGAGGCGTTGGCAATATAAATCTTTGAGCGTAGAGAAAACAATTGATCTAGTTAATCGGATTAAAAAAGAGTTAGGCAGGCCTTCATTAATATTAGGCGGGGAGGAGGAAAAAGAAAGAAATGAGATTATTGCCAAGGAAACGGGTATGCCTAATGCTGGACTTCATTCTTTGCGCGGCTTTGCTGCAATTATTAATCAATGTCAGACTTTAGTTAGTTCTGATAGTTTAGCCATGCATTTTGGTATTGCTTTAGGTAGAAAGCTTGTTGTTTTCTTTGGTCCAACATCAGCCGCAGAAATTGAGCTTTATGGTTTAGGTAAAAAGGTTCATCCTAAGATGGATTGTTTGGTTTGTTACAAAAAGACTTGCGATAAGAAACCTAGTTGTATGGACCTTTTGTCTATTGATGATTTATTTACTGCCATCAAGCCCTTCGTGTCTTAGTGCCTTAGTGGCGAAAATGTTGCCACGAAGACACGAAGGCACTAAGTTTTTGCAAAAGGAGACATAGATGCAGCATATTGGCTTGATGATGACGTGTAATGAGGAAGATTGTATTGAAGAAGTAATGAATGAGCATATCAAGTATTTTGATAAAATACTGGTGCTTGACGGCTCGTCTGACCGCACAGAGGAAATAATCCGCAGCTATTCACAGGTTAAATATTTCTTAAAAGATAAAGAAATTATTGATAAACTTCCTGGCCACAGAGTGCGCGATGGCGCCAGGCAGTTTTTGTTGGCCAAGGCCCAGGAGCTGTATGGCTATGACGGCTGGTTTACACTGCTGCATGGGGACGAAATATTCTACGACAACCCGGTTAAGATAGCTGAGCAGGCAGAAAAGGATAGGGCAGAAAAGATTAACTGGTATGTGATGAATTTCTTTTTACATACCTCTGATACGGACAAAAATTTAGAAGCAATTAAATCTGTGCAGGAGCGCGTGCGTTGGTATTGCCCGGGTTTTTTAGAAATACGCCAGTTTAAAAATAAACAGGGTTTACATTATGAGTTAGACCGGCATGCCAAGGTTATGCCAGAGGGCATTGGCTGGAAGATGTATCGTCATTATCCAATATATAAACATTATCCTTACCGCTCAGTCAGCCAGATGCTCAAGAAAAAACAGCAGCATAATAAAGAGGCCTTTTCTGTCAGTTATTTAGATGTAGAAGATAAAAAACAGTGTTTCCGCGATGTTTTGCCGGGCTTTAAGCAAGCCAGGGAATTTGATGGATCGTTTCATGAGTTCGAAATAAAAAACCAGGGATCTATCGCCTGGCGCTGGCTGCGTTCTTACCGCTATTTGCCTATTCAAATTGGCAATCCTTTTGGTTAAAAAACAAAATTTGCCAGCAGCCAGATCATTTTGATTGTCAGATAGAGTAACCCGAAAATAATTATCAGCTGGGCAATATCCATTATTATTAGCAAGGACACAGTCCAGAAGCCGTAATGTTTTTTGAAAAAATAATTCCTGCTTTTTCTCCAGATATAGCCGCCGCGCAGTGATGATTTTAAGCCCTTCCATTGTTTAAAGCTTTGCCCGCCATAGTGAGTAATTTGCGCCGCTGGGGTAAACATAATTTTAAACCCTGCTTTTTTAATCCGGTAGCACAGATCAACTTCATCGTAAAAAACAAAGATATTTTCATCAAATAAACCCACCTGATCCAGTGTTTCTTTTCGTAATAAAATTGCCGCGCCCATAGGTTGATCTATTTCTTTGATTTCATTATGCGGCCAGTAACTCATCAGGTGTTTGCCAAACAGTTTGCTTTTTGGGAATAAGTTGTCTAAAAATAATGTTGTATATAGTTGTGTTTTGAGGGTAGGAAAACTTCTGCAGGATAATTGCAGTGTGCCGTCAGGATTAAGCAGTTTTGGTCCCAAAGCCCCGCAGTCAGGATGTTCTTCCATAAACTTAACTATATTGCTTAAGGCTTGCGGCTGAACAATCGTATCTGGATTAAGCACAAAAATATACTTACTGCTGGCTTTTCTAATAGCCTGATTGTTTGCCCTGGTAAAACCCAGGTTCTCTTTGTTTTCAATTAATTGAACTTGCGGGAATTCCTTTTTAACCATGCTGCAGGTATTGTCTTGCGAATTGTTATCCACCACAAAAACTTCTAGGTTAAGGCTTTCCTGGTTAGCGTATATTGAAGCTAAGCATTCTTTGAGCAGGTCAGACACGTTCCAGCTAACAATAACGATTGATAGGTCAGCCATTAGCCAGGCCTTCTTTTGCGCCGGTTAAATAATTGTACTGTTCCAAAATGTGCCGAAAAAAATCTGAGGTTGGGGCTTTGCGTTCAATTAAATTAAACAACCACTTATTCTTGGCAATTAAGGAATGAATGCCCATGGCCAGGGGATTTAAGCCGAGAAAAAGTTTAATTTGGAGGTTCGGATGTTTCCTGTAAAAGATCGCGGCTGATTTGCCCATCTTATACATTATGTTAAGGAAGTCCTGCTTGGAAACAGGGTGCAGGTGATGATTTAAAGTTGAGGCTAGAAAGCGCAGGGGAATGCCCATTTTGTGCAAACGGTAGCCCAGCTCAATATCTTCCCAGCCGTATTCTTTAAAGTTTTCATCAAATAAACCAGCTTTCATAATTAATTCTCTGGCAATGGAAAGGCTGCCGGTTAAAAAATATGACCAGGCAATTTTCTGATAAGGTTTAAAATTGGTTGGCAGTTCTGTGTCTGTTACATCCTGGCTGCGCAAACGAATTGTTTGGCCGGCAAAAGCGCAATTTGGGTATTCCTCATGGGCTTTCATGTGTTCCTCAACCCAATTGTTATCACCAGGTATGTCTGCGTCAGTTAATAAAATAATTTCACCCTGAGCCTGGGTAATAGCGTAATTTCGCGCATTGACCTTGCCTTTGTTTTCACGGCGGGTGTAGTTAAAGGTGCAGGTTGGCGTCAAACCCTTAATCATTTCTTCTGTGCCATCATTGGACATGCTATCAATTACAATAATTTCATAGTTCTCAGCTGGAAAACTTTGGTTAAAATATGATTCCAATGTTTTTTTT
>JAHIUL010000164.1 GCA_018817195.1 Candidatus Margulisiibacteriota bacterium | reverse complement strand
TAAAAAAGTGGGATTAAAGGATATTGATATTTAAATCTCAGTCTTGTCCAGGCTGGAAAAAGTTAAAAAAACAAATGATATTAAAGTCGGCTGCGATGGTTTATATATTATCAAAGGCAGGCAGGGCGGACTCTTGCTGCCTCAGGTTGCTACTGATAATAAATGGGACAGGAAAGAATTTTTAGAAAATGTTTGTTATAAGGCAGGCTTGCCCAAGGATGCTTGGAAAGAAGATTCAATCCTTTATCGGTTCTCTGCGGATATTTTTTATGAAGACTAAATTGGCAAGCTTTGTCTAAAGTCAATAAGCAGATCTCTAAGAAGATTCCAGCTTGCTTGATGCACTTCAGCTAGATCAGGACGTTTAGGTTCGAGCTGAGTAAATGATTTTACCCAGGGAAACCTTTTTAAATCTTGCGGACCAAATCGGTTTGGGATAAGACTGTTCCTTGCAAATTTGTCTCGCTCAATGCTAAGCGATATCAGAAATGAGGTTGGTGTTGATGTCCAAAATGATACTCCAGCGACTTGAAATGTGTAGGAAGTAGAATCAAGATAAAAACCAGCAAAGAGATAAGCCAGTTTTTCTGAATCAGCAATAGTAAACCATTGCATGGGGTGCATGTAGCCATTAAAAGCAATTCTGTGGCGTCTTTCATATCCTTCTTTTGAAGGATGTAAGATTGATGCCGGCCAGGTGGATTGCAGGCCATTATTAAATAATGCAAATGGATTCATGCCTAAAACCCTTCTGTCTAATGGGGTAGCGCCTACCACATAAGATCCATTTGCAGTGCTAGTAATATTAATATAATGGGAAATATGAGTGTTTGAGCTTGGGGCTGTTATGTCAGCTGTATGAATGATTAAATAGTGTTTTCTTGGAGGACAAGCATGAGATGGCAAAATTTTTTGTATTGCCATTGCTGATCCATGGCATTCAAAACGGTTTGCCGGCACGCGCATATAGGGTTGCCCATCTTGCCAAAAAAATTGTCTTTGGCCCTTTTGAAAGTAGCCGAACTTTCTTTCCGGGAAACGCCGGTTAATGGCTCTGGCGACAACGTCCAGGCCTAATGACTGTACGCATCTCATGGCAATTATTTATCGGGCGGATGTTTGCCGGATTTCAAATTTTTTGAAGTGAAATAAGCAAGGCGGCTGCAGTTAGGACAATGGCGACTCCTAATGTGTTCAGAATGCCAAATATTGGGACAAAAATTACAGTCGTAACTATTGCGGCTAATGAACCACCTAGCAAATCTGCCCCGTATAAGATTCCAGCCAGGCTGCCGATCTCAGTTTTATGTTCTTCGTGAATCTTAACAGCTAAGGGAAAAGCCGCACCAATTGGCAGGGATATTAATAATGAGGCCAGGGGGAGAGGGAAATGTTTTAGGGTTGCTAATAATAGGATTAATAATAAAGACAGCGCTAATAAAATATATTTTAAGAGCTTTTTTGGATATTCTATCTCATTGTATTTTCTATAGACTAGAATGCTGCCCAAGGTTAAGCCAGCCATAAACGCCGTGGTTAATAAACCAATTGCCTGGTAAACGTAACCGTAAAGGGATTGGAACGTGTAGATGATTATCAGTTGCGTGGTCATGCCTGAAAAGCCGATTAAGCAGATTATGGTTGGAATTGTTAAGGCCTTATTATTTTTGGAGACTAAATAAACGATTACTAAAAGCATTAAAATAGTAAGCAGGAAGTGTTTGAACTTGAAAGTCATGAGTTTATAAAATAATTCTTTTGGTGACTGATAAAAATAACTTGTCCAGATTAGTAATTCATAAAAATAGGAAACAGGCTTTAGTTCTGAGTTGATTGGTGTGGTCTTATCAAAGGCAATTGCATTCTTAATATAATCAAGCTTGTCCGGCCAGAGGATAAAATAAAGCGAGTTTGACCTGAAATAAAGTGTTTTAATATTCCTGGCCTCCCAGCGATCAAGCAGCTCATAACGATTATCAGTTAGTTCTGCCTGCGAAGCGAAGAAGTAATTATGGTTGCCGGCAATAACTGTTACATGATCAAAAACCTGAGACACCGTCTTGTTAATGCTTCTGTTTAATAATTTTAGCTCCCGTCCCATATATGATTCAGATGTTTCCAGGTGAAAAGTCATGATGCCGTTTTGGCTAAGTTTTGCTTTGCATTTTTCAAAGAATTCTTCGGTGTAAAAACGATTGATAAGGGTCGTTGAAGGATTGGGCAGGTTGATGATTATTACATCATAGTTGTCTTTGGTTTTAGCTAAGAACCCGACGCCGTCTTGAGCAATAATATTCGCTTTGGGATTAATTTCAATATATTTTTGAGCCAGCGTAATTATCTTATGATCCAGTTCTAAAACATCCAGTTGCTCTAGCGGATATTTTAATAGTTCGTTAACTACCCCGGTTGTGGCGCCGCCGATCAGCAAAACAGTCTTAGGATTTGAATGAAGCAGCAGGGACAGATGGGCTGTTTCTTCATCGCTTAAATAATCAGCAGAGGAGAAGAACAGGCTGCCGTTTTCGTAAAAGTTATAAGAGCCGTGATATTCTGACACAGTTATTCTGCCGTAAGGTGAATCAGCTACTTCAGCCAGTTGATAAATGCCGAGAGTTTCTTCAGTTGAGCGTTCATTTAAGAAAGATGCTTGATAAAGAAAGATTAGCGCAAGGATGATGAACCCGGCTGCTGCAGTATTTCGCTGTTTCCATGGGGTGACCAGTGTAAGTGAAATAATAATTAATAGGGCAAGCAGGGCAGCGATCTGAAAAGCATTCAAAAAAAAGACCAATATATATGTTAAGAATAACCCGCCGGCAATTGAACCAATAGCTTCTGCGATATAAACACGAGTTATTTGGGACGATTCTTTTTTAAAATTTTCTGATAAGACTAAGCTGCCTAAAGAGAATTGAAAGCCAAGTATTAAGGTGATGGGAGCTAACAAAATACTAATTATTAAAATAGTCTGCGGCAAAGTAACAATTGAACCAAAAGGGATCCAGAGCAGGTTTTTTATTATTCTGGACAGGTAGATTTCAGCCGGCAGAAGAAAAGCGGTCAGTGTTTGCAGAGCGATAAAAACATTAAGTTTGTTGTTGGTCTTATGAGCCAATCTGCCCAGCAGTCCGCTGCCTGTTGCATAAAGAATTAGCCAGAAAAATATTGTTAGACCATAAATTAATTCATTGCCGGAAAAAAGATTGATTATTTCACGAACCAGCAGGATTTGCGAGGTAATGGCCGCGCTGCCGATTAAACCAATGGCAATAAGGAAAGCTGTCTTCTTTGAGTTGCTGCCTTCCATAATATTGGCTATTATATAAGGGATAATGCTGTTTAGCAAACTTATTACATTCTTAATTCAGGGATTTGTTATTGGTTCTGGTCCCTGCATTATTATTTGCGCCCCAATTCTTCTGCCCTATATTGCCGGCACAAAACGTACCTGGCAGGAGGGTTTAAAAGCCACGCTTGTTTTTAGTTTAACCAGGTTGGTTGTTTACACTTTTATGGGTGGAGTAGTGGGTTACGTTGGTTATTATCTCTTTCAACTGTTTCAAGGCCAAATTTGGGCAAAGTTTCTTTGGGTTTTTGCAGGCTTGTTTATCATTACTTTAGGCGGCTTAATTGCTTTTGGCAAGGGGATAAAAAATCCTGTTTGCCAAATGCTGCAGAAGCAAACATTGGCGAACAGCACGAAAAGCATGCTTTTTCTCGGTTTAGTGATTGGTCTCTCGCCATGTTTACCTTTGCTGGCAGTTTTAACAGAAATTATGTTTCTGGCGGAAAAGTTCTATCAGGGATTTCTTTATGGTTTTGCTTTTGGCATTGGCACGGTAATTTCTCCTCTATTATTGCTAGGGGCTCTGGCGCCGCTTATCCCGGCTAAATTTATTAAAACTGACAAGGCAATGAGGGTTTTTAATATAATTTGCGGGGCCTTATTGGTGATTGTCGGGCTTTATATAATATTCAAAAAGCTGTTTTAATAACCCCTTGATTTTTGCCTGATTAACGATTATCATAGCTGTGATAGAAATACAGACTAGGAGATATGGATGCTGATTCAGTTATTTGTTGTAGTCTTGGTTGCCCTCAATCTACTTTGCCTCTGGTATATTTTCTTTTCCAAAAAATGTCAATGGTATTC
>JAHIUL010000163.1 GCA_018817195.1 Candidatus Margulisiibacteriota bacterium | reverse complement strand
TTAAGTTTTTCGCCGTCAAGATAAACCTGGACTTTCCATGTATGGCCGTGCAGGTTCTCGCAAGGGCCTTCGTAGCCGCGCAGGGCATGGGCTGCGTCAAAACTATCCTCTACCATTAATTCATACATGTTACTATTTTACCGGATTATTAGGGGAGTGTCACCTGTTTGGCGCCAACAATGGGCTTGCCCAGCAAGCGGCTGCCCAGGTCCTGGAATTGAGGCACAGAGCCGGTAACCAGGTATTCATATTTAGCTGGAGCGTCTTTGGTTTTTAAGGTCTTTGATTTTTTAAGTAATCTTTTTGTATCAGCCACAGCTTCTTCAGCTGGATCAACCAAAGTAACGCTTGGTCCGACAATGTCTTGCAGTAATTTACTTAGATGAGGATAATGGGTGCAGCCTAGAATTAATGTGTCTATTTTTGCTTCAAGCATTGGCTTGAGGTATTCTTTAGCTACCCGCCTGGTTTCTTCGGAATCAATAAATCCCCCTTCAATCAACGGAACAAACAGGGGGCAGCCAACAGCCTGGACTTGGGCATCTTTATTGAGTTCTTTAATTTTATTTTGGAAGGCTTGTGAATTAACTGTTCCCATCGTGGCAATAACGCCGATCTTGCCAGTTTTTGAAGCATTGACAGCAGCTCGGGATCCCGGATCAATTAAATTTATCATTTCTATGGGATAATCATCTTTTAAAACAGGATAAGCAATGGCGGATGATGTGCCGCAGGCCATGATAACCATTTTAGCGCCTTGCTTGATTAAATATGGGATAATCCCCTGGTTAATTTTTATGATTTCGCCTGGGGATCGGCCGCCATAAGGCACCCTGGCAGTATCTGCCAAATAAATGACATCTTCGTGCGCCAGCTGTTTTATCATTTGCCGCAGCACGGTTAAGCCGCCTACGCCGGAGTCAAAAACGCCAATAGGGGAGGATGGCGTTACCTTTTCAATTTTTGGTGCACCGCCAATCTTGGTTTCTATGCGCTCTGAGCCGATTTTTCTAACGAGCCTTACTTCGGAAATATTGTTTCACCCCATTTGCAATTATTTGGGCTAGCTTTGCCTGATAAGCTGCGGAAGAGGCAAGCTTGCTTTCTTCTGCATTACTGATGAACACCGGCTCCAAGATTACTGCCGGCATTGACGTATGGTTGATGGTGTAAAACTTTGCCCTGCGCAAGCCGCGGTCCCTTCTTTTTAAACCACGGACTAGAGAACGATGGAGGGTCAAAGCAAGGTTGCGGCTCTGCCGGTTCCAGTAATAAGTTTCTGTGCCAGCCACTTTCTTAATATAACTGTAATTATAATGGATTGAAACAAAAATGTCAGCTTTAACCCGGTTGGCAAAACTTGCCAGCTCTCTAATGCTGACTGTCCTATCTTTATGGCGCGTTAAATAAACCGTTGCTCCGGCTTCATTAAGCAGATAGGCTATTTTTTTGGCAACTTTAAGGGTCAAGTGCTTTTCAGCAATGCCATTGGCTGCCACTGCACCGGGATCCAGACCGCCGTGGCCAGGGTCAATTACAATTATCCTGCCGCGTAAAGGAAGCACTTTCTTTGTTTTTTTGACTTCAATGTATTTTTTAGGCTCGAGTTTAGGAGCTTTTAATTTTAAAGTCTTCTTTTCCCAGGCAGCCATCATTTCTTCTGTGTGGTCAACCCGGTCGCGGATTTCCACGACCGACTTATTCCTGCCAAAAACATTGACGATTTCATAATCAATTTCTTTGTTTAAATCGAGCACTATTTGGTCTGTTTTTGGCTTAGGCCGTACTTTTTTTATTAAGCGCAGTTTTTTCTTGGGCAGTTTAATTTTAACCTTTGGGGAGACGGTTGCTTTAGGAAATTCGAGGACCAGCTTGTTTTCAAGCAGCAAACCTTCGCCTTCGACATAACCGTCAGTATAGATATCAAGATATTCCAGGCCGCGGTCGTGGTGCACTTCAATTCTTTTAATTAATATTTTTTCCGCGGTTATGGCTGGGGAGCATATTATAATAAAAATAATAAGGCTGAGAAGTTTTCTAAGCATGCTTTTTAACTAATTCTAAAAGCTTTT
>JAHIUL010000162.1 GCA_018817195.1 Candidatus Margulisiibacteriota bacterium | reverse complement strand
TCTTTATCAATAAATTCTTTCTTAAAATTAATTACTTTAACGCTATTCTTGCCGACTTCAGCCAGCTCACCGTTGTCCAATTTAATTATTTTAGCAGTATGCTTTAGCAGTGCCGGGATATCTGAAGAAATATAAGTTTCGTTCTCCCCAAAGCCAACGATCAGCGGGCTGCCTTGGCGGGCAATGATAATCTTGTCTGGTTCGTGTTCAGAAATAACAGCCAGGGCATAGGACCCCTTAACAAACATCAGGGCTTTGAGCACCGAATTTAGGAGGTTGCCGTCCATATTATCTTCAATTAAATGGGCCAGGATCTCTGTGTCTGTGGTCGAAGTGAACTTGTGGCCTTTATTAGCCAGCTGGCGCCTCAATTCAAGATAGTTTTCGACAATGCCGTTATGAACCACGACTATTTTACCGGTGCAGTCTTCATGCGGATGGGAATTTTCGTCGCAAGGTTTGCCGTGGGTGGCCCAGCGCGTGTGGCCAATGCCTATTTCCCCGCCAACGGGCTTTTGTTTTAGCTGTTCCTCAAGCCCGTCAATTTTACCCACGCATTTGGAAACAAAAAGCTTTTTGTTATCAAGGGTAGCAATGCCGGCGGAATCATAACCGCGATACTCAAGTTTTCTTAAGCCCTCAATTAAAAAGGGCGTGGCTTCTTTATTGCCGATATAGCCAAAGATGCCGCACATATTATTGGTTTAAAATAGCCTCAACTTCCTTTTTAGCAAGTTTCAGCTGGTTCCTTATTTTTGAAGGATCGTAGTCTGAATTAGATGTGACATAATCCCACATGATGCCGAGCCTGCGGGTCAAGATCGGCTCAAGCAGTCCCCAGCTTGGCACAGGCGGGTAAGTCCGGCCATAAAATACAGCGTCCTTAAACACTTTCCTGTTCGGGTCTTCAGTAAAGAATGGGTCATCAAAAGCATCGCGCCTGGCAGGCAAGAAGCCGGAAACCTTAGCATAAGCAATTTGTTGTTTCTTGGCGGTTAAATACTGGATAACTTTAAAAGCCCCTGCTTTGTTCTTGGCATTTTTAAAAATAGACAAATTAGACCCTCCCACAAAAGTGACGCGTCCCTTGGGCCCCTTGGGATAGCCTGTCACCGCAAAGTTGCGGGATGTCATCGAGCCAGCTGCGCCGCCTTCAGCCACCGGGCGGGTTAATGTTTTAACTTCGTATGGGCCGTCAAAATACATGCCGCAGGCGCCGTCATTAAAGTTGCCGCTGACTTGCGCGGTGTTAAGTTCCAGGTATTCAATTGGCACATATTCGTCCCGAACCAAACTGATATAGAAAGAAATGCCGTTAAAAACTTCGTCACTATCAAGCAAACAAGTCTTGCGGTCAGGGCCTAAAAATTCTCCGCCAGCCATCCAGATCCAGGGGGCAAGTGAATGGATAACGTTCCAGTCGTTTTTACCAGAGATGCCGATCGGTGCAATTGACTGGTCTTCAATTACTATATCAGCGTTGTAAATTTTACCCAGGGCGAGTTTAAAGGACTGCCAATCATTTAATTGGTCCGGGGAAACGCGGGCTTTCTTGAGCACATCTTGGCGATAATAAAGGGCTCGGGCGTCAACTATCCAGGGAATAGCAGTTGTTTGGCCTGAATTTTCAATGCCGCTGGTTGTCCAGGCGACCGGCACAAAGGTTTTCTCTCCGCCCAGCTCAGCGATGGCTTCCTTGGAAAAGGGTTCAAGCGCGCCCATGCCGGAAATAGCGGAAACCCAGGTTGAGCCAACCTGAACCAGATCAGGCACGTCGCCGGAAGTGGCGGCAGTGGTAATCTTTGACCAAGCAGCGCCCCAGTCAACTGAGGTAATTACAACTTTTATGCCTGTTTCTTCTTCAAACGGTTTAAGCAGTCTTTCCAGGTCAGCCACTGGTTCAACAGAATTTGGCATGACCCACATTTGGACAGTTTTGCCGTCGTCTTTCTTTTTGGGAGCGCAGCCGGAGAACAATGACACAATTAACAATGACGCAATTAACAACGAAGGAATAATTATTTTAATTTTCATAATTGAAGCTCCTTACTTTTTCGACGAGATAATATATTATTATACCATATTGGAGGGGGCTTTTCAATCAGGGGCTTATTTAAAATTGAGCAGGCTTCACATCAATAACTTCAACAGTCTCTTCGACTTTTACTTTAATGTCCCCGATCTTTATACCATCTATGGAGAGGTCAACATTTATTTGTATGTTGCCAGAGGGATTTTTAACTTTAAAATCAATGAATAACGTCTTTTCATCTGATCTTTCAATCTTTTCTATCTCAAAATATGGATTGTCAGCGCATTGGGCGGTATATGTTTCTCCCGCAGGCAGTCCGCTGGCTTCAATTATATGGGAAGAGAATCCGTCCTGGGCAACCGAGATTGCAATTGCCTCTGTTTTTATTTGAACAATTGCCCTTAATATTGCGACTTTAAGACTTCTCCTGACACTGGCAAACACTTCACCAGCCCCACTTAATTTCCCTAATATTTTTTGTGCGAGGGCTACATCTTCTGGTTTCAGCTGGAGGCCAAGCAGAGTCCAGTTGAGATCGCTTGCCAGTTCCTTCCGAGTATCTTGCTTGGTGATATTCCCGATGTTTGTAATTAAGTCATCTGAATATTTATCCAATGCATTTAACTTTTCTCCGGCAGTTTGTTTTGCGTCGATTTCATTAATGATATCCTTCACCTGACGATAGGAAATAAGATTGGCATATTTTTGCTCTTTCTCCTCTATGATTTGCTCCATGCTCATGTTGTCGTAGGTGGG
>JAHIUL010000161.1 GCA_018817195.1 Candidatus Margulisiibacteriota bacterium | reverse complement strand
GGCAAAGCCCATGTTGTTTATATTCCTAATAAAGGCAGAGTAACTGGTTTATCAAAGTTGGTCAGGGTAATTGAAGCCTTTGCCAAGCGGCCGCAGGTGCAGGAAAGATTAACCAGCCAGATTGCTGACTGCCTGATGAAGCGCTTAACTCCCCAGGGAGTTATGATTGTAATAGAGGCAGAACACTTGTGCATGTCAATGCGCGGCGTTAAAAAACCAGGGGCAGTTACCACCACATCCGCGGTTCGCGGGGTTTTCCAAAAAAATGCCAAGACTCGTGCTGAAGCCCTGTCATTAATCAGATGAAAGAAAAGATCAAGCTGGTCAGAAATTTGCTGGAAAAACGCAGGGCCAGGCGCAAAGAGGGGCTCTTTGTTGTGGAAGGCCCCCATTTAGTTCAGGAGGCAGCCGACTTAATCAAGTTTGTTATCTATTCACAAGAGCTGCCAATTTTGGTAAGCTTAAGAGAAAAAGGCATCGAGTGTTTGCGCGTTTCGCGCCAGAAATTTGAAGAAATATCAGAAGTTGCCAGCCCGCAGGGGATTTTAGCTGTGGTTAAAGAACAGCCGCATGAGTTAAAGGATTTACTGGCTAAAAAGGATCCTTTAATCATTTTTTGTGCTGAGGTCCAAGATCCTGGCAACCTTGGGACAATAATTCGCAGCGCTGACGCAGTTGGCGCAGCGGGAATAATCCTGTCACGCGGTACAGTAGACCTTTATAATCCAAAGGTTATAAGGTCAACCATGGGTTCGCTTTTTCATCTGCCGATTGTTTTGGTTGATGATGTGGTGGAAACACTGGCAGCCTTGAAAAAGAAACAAATCCAAATAATTGCCACAGCTGGCCAGGCTAAGGTCAATTATTTTGATGTTGATTATAAAAAAGGCACGGCAATCCTGGTGGGCAATGAAGGCGCGGGTTTGGCAGAAGATTTGATTAAGAAAGCTGATAAGGCAGTTAAAATTCCCATGCCAGGCAAGGCCGAGTCCTTAAATGTTGGTGTTTCAACTGCTGTTGTTTTATATGAGGCATTGAGGCAAAGAAGCAAGTAATATGCAGGAAAAAATTAAAGATATAGAGAAACAGGCTTTAGCCGCAATTGAAAAGGCTGCTACAGCTGCCGCTTTAGAAGAAGTGCGTGTTAAGTTCCTGGGCAAGAAGAGTGAATTAATGGCGGTCTTAAAATCCCTGGGTACACTTTCTCTAGAAGATCGGCCTCAAGCAGGCTCCCTGGTTAACGCCAGTAAAAGTATTATTGAAACAACTATTAAAGAAAAAATGACAGCTTTGCTTCAGGCTGAGCAGGCTAAAAAGATCGAAGCAGAAAAGATTGACGTAACCTTGCCGGGCAAAGGTATCAGGCGGGGCAGGATCCATCCAATTACCCAGGTTATGGAAGAAGCCAAATCAATTTTCTTAAGGCTGGGTTATGAAATTGCCGAAGGCCCGGATATTGAATCTGATCACTATAATTTTGACGGATTAAATATTCCGCCGCACCATCCTTCCCGTGATATGTGGTCAACTTTGTTTGTCAGCGACAGCGTTATTTTGCGCACCCATACTTCGCCAGTGCAGGTGAGGGTAATGGAAAAGAGAAAACCGCCCTTGGCAATTATTGCGCCGGGCAGGGTCTATCGCCGTGATTCTGACGCTACCCATTCACCGGTTTTTCACCAATTAGAAGGCTTTTTAGTTGATAAAAAGGTTACCTTTGGCGATCTTAAAGGCACGTTAACTGAATTTTTGCGGCAAATGTTTGGCCAAAATAAAAAGGTCAGGTTTAGACCCAGCTTCTTTCCATTTACAGAACCATCCGCTGAAGTTGATGTGGAATGTGTGATGTGCAGCGGCCGCGGCTGCCGTTTGTGCAAAGAAACCGGCTGGCTGGAAATTTTAGGTTCAGGCATGATTGATCCCAATGTTTTTAAGGCAGTTGGCTATGACGCGGAAAAACACGGCGGCTTTGCTTTTGGCATGGGCATTGAGCGCATTGCCATGTTGAAATACGGCATTGATGATATCCGCTTATTTTTTGAAAACGATATTAGGTTCCTGGAGCAATTTTAATGAAAGTTCCAATTGAGTGGTTAAAAGATTTAGTTGACATAAAAATTAAACCAGAACAGTTAGCCAGGCTGCTGACCATGGGTGGTTTGGAAACTGTGCTGGAAGCGGATAATGTTTTAGAAATTGACATTATTCCTAACCGGGCTGACTGCTGGAGCATACGCGGTATTGCCAGGGAAGTCGCGGCTTTAACTAAGACAAAACTTAAAACTAAAAACTTTAAACTAAAAACTAATGAAATATCCAAAAATATAAAAAATGAGGTTACTGTTGAAGTCCGAGATAAAAAACTTTGTCCGCGTTATATGGCGCGTGCAATTGAAAATGTTGAAATTAAAAATTCACCTGAGTGGCTGAAGAAGAGACTGGAACAAGCAGGTTTGCGTTCAATTAACAATGTTGTTGACGTTACTAATTACTTATTACTCGAACTCGGCCAGCCCATGCACGCTTTTGATGCGGATTTAATCACAGAAAGAAAAATTATTGTGCGCCGGGCCAATGCCAAAGAAAAAGTTACAACCCTGGATGATAAAACACATGAGTTAGACAAAGATATGCTGGTTATTTCAGACCCAAACAGCGCGATTGCAGTTGCCGGAGTAATGGGTGCGGGCAATACAGAAGTAAATCCTAAGACCAAAACAATTATTTTAGAATCCGCTTATTTTGATCCTATTTCTATTCATAAAACATCAAAGTCCCTAAAACTCAGAACTGATTCTTCAATCCGCTTTGAGCATGGGGTTGATTGGCAGGTTGTAAAGGAAGCTGTTGACCGCGGCGCTGCCATGATTGCTGAACTGGGCCAGGGAACAGTATTAAAAGGTAAGGTTGATGTCAAAGCTGGCGCCAAAAAACCAAAGGTGATCAAGCTTCGACCTGCCAGGGTTAACCAGATACTTGGTACCAATATTTCTAATACCCAAATGATAAATATTTTAAAAGGTCTAGGTTTTAAGGTGAGTGGCACTCAAGTAGCTGTCCCATTTTTCCGCGCAGCTGATGTATATCGCGAAATTGATTTAATTGAAGAAATTGCCAGGATATATGGCTACCACAAGATTGAAGCAACGATGCCCAATACGTCATTTCCAGACAAAGAAGTTGATCAGCAAGATTTGTTCCGGAATAATTTAAGGCAAATCCTGGCTGGCTGCGGCTTAAATGAAGCGCAAACCTACAGCATGATCGGACCGGCTGATTTTGAGAAAACTGCTTTGCCCCAGGACAAAGCGGTCAAAATTGCCAATCCAATGAATATCGAAGAAAGCCTGATGCGCACGAGTTTGCTGCCCGGCTTGTTAAATGTTGTTGAGCATAACCATAACCGGCAGATGGAAAATGTTTTTGTGTTTGAAATTGGCAAGGTCTTTGAGTCAGCAGCGCAAAAATTGCCGGCAGAAAAATGGCTTTTAACTGCGGCGGTAACGGGCTCTCCTTTTATCAGTCCGATTGATAAGGGTGAAGCGGATTATTTCTTTTTAAAAGGTATTTTATATAATCTTTTTTCAGCTTTGGGCATCAGCAATTACAGGTTTATTGATACAACCAGTCATTTAATCCAGCCGGGCCAGGGAGCGGAAATTGCCGGTCTGGGTTTTGTTGGCGCCCTTCATCCGGATATTGTTGCCAATTATAAGGTTAATAAACCAGTTTTCTTTTTTGAAATTGACCTCCACGAGTTGATTGCCTTAGCCAAAAAGGAGCGCAGATATAAGTCCCTGCCCAAATATCCTTATGTTTACCGTGACATTGCCATGTTCGCGCCCAAGGGTATTGGCAACCAGATGATTATTTCAGCCATTAAGGAAGCAGCCGGTCATTTGGCGGCGGATGTTTTTCTGTTTGATAAGTATAAAGATAGTTTAGCTTATCGGGTCATTTACCGCAGCGCCAAGGATACTTTAACAGATACGGAGGTTAATTCTCACCACCATCAGGTAATTGCTGCCTTAGTTTCCAAACTTAATGTGCGAATAAGATAGTCATGCCAGAACAAACCCCAATGGTTAAACAGTACCTCTCCATCAAGGAGAAGCATCAGGATGCCATCCTTTTCTTTCGCCTGGGTGATTTTTACGAGATGTTTTACAAGGATGCGGAAGTGGCTTCGCGCGAGTTAGATTTAGTTCTAACAGGCAGGGGGGCTGAAGAAAACCGCATGCCCATGTGCGGCATTCCTTATCATGCATCCCAAAATTATATAGCTCGTTTAATTGATAAAGG
>JAHIUL010000160.1 GCA_018817195.1 Candidatus Margulisiibacteriota bacterium | reverse complement strand
TCTGACCAAATCAAGCATGATTCTATTTCCCATGCCAAAGAAGAAGCCAAACAATGGCTGCAAGCAGAACTGGACCGTTTAACTCTTTTAGCTGCCCAATATAAGATTAAACTTTTAAAATCCTTGCAAACAATGGAATATGAACAAAAAAGAGAAGCAACCCTAAAGTGGCTGCATAAGATTATAGTCCGCGACTAAAGCACGCCAAACAGCTTGTGGACCTGCGGTATGACCCTGACATCTTTGAGTTTTCTCTTGGACAAAGTATGAAAAGCCATAATCTGTTCAGCAGTTGGCCGGTGCTTAATCGGGCCGTGAGGAGTAACCGGCTGCAGGACCAAAGGAATATTTTCATCAATCCCAGCTATTAAAGTCACTGCTTCGTCCATTTCTTTTACCCTGGTCTCCTTGGTAAAAATCACCTTAACAAAAACCTCTTGGGTATAAGCTGTTTCCAGAGCCTTCTTATGTTCGTTCCAATAAGGGTAAAGCCCTGTTGCACTGGGTAATTTTAAATCTAAAGCCACAATGTCAATTAACTCAATGATCTCTGTCAAATGATCCGGCAAAACACCGTTTGTTTCCAAATAAATTGGCAGATCAACTTTTTTCTTAAGCTCAGGAATAAACTCTTTTAGAAAATCAACCTGCAGCAAGGGTTCCCCGCCAGTTAAACTAATTGAATGGTTAACTCCTTTTGGTTTTTCAAATGAAGTGATAATTTCAATTAATTGGTCAATTGCCGCTGGATTGGGCAATTTATTAAAATTTTTCTTACCCGGCGTTGATTCAACTGTAAATTCTTTGCTTATCTGCAGCGCCTTTGGCGAGTCACAATATTGGCAATTAAGATTGCAGCTGGCAAAGCGCACAAATGTTTGTCTCTGGCCAACATATAATCCCTCACCCTGGATGGAATTAAAGATTTCGCAAATTTGTGCTCCTGGACCGCTCATTCGTGCAAAGCAGACTTAAACACTTCTTCCTGCTCTTCAGGCTCGCTGGGCAGCGGCGGCAGGTCATTTAAGTCTTTTAATCCAAAATGGCGCAAAAATTCTATCGTAGTTCCATAAATATAAGGCCGGCCAGGAGCATCACTGCGGCCCTGGTCAGAAATCAATTTTTTTGCTAAAAGAGTACTTATCGGCCCGTCAGAATTTACTCCCCTGACCTGCTCAATTTCCGCCTGAGTAACCGGCTGCTTATAAGCGATAATTGACAGAGTTTCCAAAGCCTGAGGAGAAAGTGTGGTCTGGACCCTGGCATGCAGCAGGCTGTAAACATAATCAGCATTAGCTGGATTAGTGCCCATTAAATACCCGCCAGCTACTTTAACAACATTAATTCCCCTGGCGCGATATTCAGTTACCAGGTCTTCCAATAAAAATTCTAGCTCTTCCTGGGAACAATTTAATCCCTGGCTGCCTTCAGTCTGGTCAAAACATTTTTTCAACTCTTCAAATGAAAGCGGCTTGCGCGCCACAAACAAAAGCGACTCTAAAATTGTTTTAACCCTGCATAACTGGCTGTTGTTGCTCTGGTTTTCCATGTTCATTCTCTTCTTCTCCTCTTGCAATAATCATGATTGAGCCAAAACGTCCGCCCTGCGCTATCCTGATATATCTTTGCTTGGCTAATTCCAAAATAGCCAAAAACGAAACCATTATTTCAAGCCTGGTCATCCTGAGGAAAATGTCCTCAAAAGGAACGCCCTGCTTTTTACCGGCCAGAATAGATTTTATTTCTTCAATACGCTGCTCAATAGTAACTTCTTCTGCCTCTATCTCAACTATTTTCCCGCGCTTGGCAGCCTGGTCATAAACCCGCTTAAACGCGTGTAGTAAATCCTTGAGCGAAACGTCAACCAGCTCAAACTCGCGATACTGGGCTTCGCCTTCATGCCGGCCGTAAACTTTTTCAAAAACCTCTTTCCTGGCCTTAAGGGTTTGGGCAATATTTTTAAAAACCTGATATTCCTGGATATGGTCAACAAGGGAATCTTCAATTTCAATTATTTCTTGCTGCAGCAGTTCTTCTTTAGCCGGCAAAATATTTTTTGACTTTAATTCAATTAAATAAGCTGCCATGTATAGAAAATCAGAAGAAAATAAAAGATTGGGCTCTTCGCGCTTCCAGTATTCAAAATATGAAGAAGTAATCTCTGACAAAGAAATGCTAAAAATATCTATTTCGTTTTTATCAACCGCCTCAATCAGCAAGTCAAACGGGCCTTTATAAACATCTAAATTAACCTGATAAGCTAATTCTTCCGTCATATCAGCCCCATGGCTTTTTTTGCCTCAAGCAATGACTTTGCCGCAATTTTTTTAGCCTTTTCAGCCCCATCTTTTAAGATCTTATCAATCTGTTTACTGTCCCCTGCCAACTGCGCTCTTTTTTTATGGATCGGCGCCATGTATTCTATCAAAACCTCGGCCAACTGCTTTTTGCAGGCAACACAACCGCGTTTGGCTTCACGGCACTCAGCCGCTACTGTGCCGGTAAGATCTTTGCCAAAAACCTTGTAAAAGTCATAAACTGAGCAAACTTCCGGATGCCCTTTATCTTCTTTTTTTACCCTGGCCGGATCCGTAACCATGATTGAGACTTTTTTCTTGATAATATCCGGTGAATCAGAAATAGCAATGGTGTTGTTGTAAGATTTGCTCATTTTTCTACCGTCAAGGCCCGGCAGAGTTGGAAACTGGGTTAAGAGATCTTTTGGTTCAGGGAAAATATTGCCGTAAAAGTTGTTAAAACGCCTGGCAATTTCCCTGGT
>JAHIUL010000013.1 GCA_018817195.1 Candidatus Margulisiibacteriota bacterium | reverse complement strand
CTGAATATTAATTTTTTCTTTGGATAAAGTGTCAAACATTTTTGCCGCAGTCCCCGGCTGGCTGACCATGCCAACACCGACCAGGGAAACCTTGCAAACATCTGCGTCAGAAACAACATCCTGCGCCTCAAGTTCTTTGGCAATTTTCTTAACAACATCAACCGCCTTTTTCAAATCCGGCTGTTCAACAGTAAACGCCATATCCGCCAGTTCTCCGGCAGAATGAATGCTCTGGACAATCATGTCAACATTAATACTTTCCGCTGCCAGCACGCCAAAGATTTTAGCCGCAATACCCGGTTTATCCGGCACTTTTAAAATGCCGATTTTGGCAATATTATCATCCAGGGCAATGCCCCTGACTGCTTCTTTCTTTTCCATTTTGCTTCCCCCTTTGAGTTTCTCAATCGCTTGAGGCGACATAATCAACGTTCCGGGCAGATCCTTTGTGCTGGAACGCAGGTGAATCACAATATCGTAATAGCCGGCGCATTCAACTGAACGCGGATGAAGCACCTGGGCGCCCAAACTTGCCAGTTCCAACATTTCTTCATAAGAAATATGACTTAATTTGCTGGCCTCCGGCACAATTCTTGGATCAGTGGTGTAAACACCGTCAACATCAGTATAAATGTCACAGACATCAGCTTTCAAGGCCGCGGCAACTGCCACGGCAGAAGTATCAGAACCCCCGCGACCAATAGTAATAATATCACCTTTGCTGTCAATGCCCTGAAACCCAGTAATTACCACAACTTTGCCAGCTGATAATTCATTTTTTAAACGATCAAGGTGAATATGTTTAATCCTTGCCTTACGATAAATATCTTCAGTCACTACGCCAGCTTGACCACCAGTCAAAGAAATAGCTGGACAATCAATTTTTTGCAGGGCCATGGCTAATAAAGCGGCAGAAACTTGCTCTCCAGTAGAAACCAACATATCATGTTCACGAGGATCAGGGCTGTCAGTAATTTTATTCATCAGGTCAATTAATTCATCAGTGGTGTGCCCCATGGCTGAGACGATCACTACTACGCTATTGCCCTCATCCCTGACTTTTTTTACTTTTTTGGCCACATTTTGGATTTTTTCTGGTGTGCCAACAGAAGTTCCGCCGTATTTATGAACAATAGTTGCCATAGTAAAAAAATTATAGCACAGAAGCAGTTGCCTTGCTATATTCAGTAAAATAAGAATCGGGTGCAGCTTAAAAACTACACCCGATAAAAAGAAACTATGTTATAAACAATTGCTTTAGAACAAAGAATTAATCTTACTAATAAACGTTTCCCAAGCCGTAAAACTAGTCAGCCCAGGCAACAAACCATTAACTGTAAAATCATAGCCCGTAGGGAAATCACCTGCGTCAATTGTACTATTATCATTTTCATCTTGAAAATAGTAATCTTTTAGATCCGCGATCGGGCTCATAAAATAGGTCTTTAGATTTACGGCCAGGCTGTAAGTCTCTGTGATTTCTATTGTCTGCTCTCCACTTTGCAAAGAATCCTTGATTTTGCCAACAATAGCCAGAATTTGTGTTAGATCAGCGCTGTCCATTTGCGGTAAAACATCATTGGATTGGTCATCAGTTTCTGCCGCGTTAAAATTTAAGGCCGCAATCGATTTTTCTGCCGCAGCAACTAAAGCCAGCCTGGCATTTTCCATATCTGCCGCACCGTCCGTTTCTAAAGTGCCAAACCCTGTTTCCAGAAAAGGATTGCTTGTGGAATAATCAAGGTTATAGGCAATTAAATGATAACAAATACCCTTTAAGGCGTTGCCAATCGCGTCAAGAAGGTAAATTTCTGTCAGATCAATTTCAAGATCAGTTTCAGCGCCCGTAAGATCTGCCGGTAACATATATTGAAAGTCAGAATTGGACTCAACAATAGCCAGGCGGGCCAAGGCTTGATTGATTCTGGGTATTACTGAATTTCTCAAATAAGCCTGAATTTGGCTTACAGTAACCCCTTCAAGGGTAGAAATACTGATAAAAGAAGTACCCGCTGCTTTTAAATTTGCTGCTTTTAGAGTTAACGCTAAAGCACTTGATGTTTCAGGTGAGGCAAATTCATTATATAAATCGTTCAGGGAATCAGGCAAGGTAAGGCCCATCGCGGATGCCAGAGAGCGCGTTTCATCATCCACAGCCAGGCTCATTACTTCCAAAACTGCCACCCCCAAATTAGCTTCAGCATTAGTTGGATCAGCGGCAAGGATTGCTTGATAATCCGCGTATGCCCCATCAAGATCACCAGCAGCTAATTTATCATTGGCAACTTCTAAAGAGCTTTTGTCCCCTGCCTGCTGCAAAAGATTACTACAACCGCTGATCAATGAGAAAACTATTAAAATCGCTGCCATTAATACACCAAAATTACGCAATTTCATCTTTTTGCCCCCTTTAATGTAATAATCTATACTTTTGCATATACTATATAGCTTATATAAACTTTTTACAACTCTTGTTCCAATGTCTGCATTAGTAAAGAGGCAGAAAAATTATGTTATAATGGTTTTATGCGTAAATCCTCCCCAGAACTCTTAATTCCAGCTGGTGATTTAGAAAAACTTGAGACAGCAGTGCGTTTTGGCGCTGACGCTGTCTATGTTGGCGCTGGCCAGTTTTCTCTGCGCGCTGGCCAAACCTCTTTTACAATTGATGATTTAAAACAAGGCGTGTCTTTTGCCCATAAACATGATGTAAAAGTTTATCTGGCCATGAACATTTACGCTTTTGACCAGGATTTCCCTCAAATGATGGAATATTTAAAAAAGGCCGTTGAAACAGGCATTGATGCCATTATAATTTCCGATCCTGGCCTATTATCAGTTGTTAGAAGAAAATACCCCAAGTTAAAGATTCATCTTAGCACCCAGGCAAATACACTCAATAGTGAAGCAGTTAAATTTTGGCACTCTCATGGCGTTAAAAGAATTGTTTTGGGCAGGGAAGTCAGCCTTAAACAAGCGCAAAAGATAAAAAAGGCAGTGCCAGAAGTTGAACTGGAACTTTTTATCCATGGCGCTATGTGCATTTCCTATTCCGGCCGCTGTTTATTATCCAAACATATGACAGGACGCAGCGCCAACCGCGGGGAATGCACCCAACCCTGCCGCTGGGAGTATCATTTAAAAGAAACAGCCCGGCCCAATGAAGATTTTGGTATTGAAGAAGACAGTCAGGGCACATATATTATGAATTCCAAAGACCTATGTTTAATTGAACACATTCCCAAGCTAATTGAAGCTGGGATTGACTCATTTAAAGTTGAAGGCCGGATGAAATCAGTTTATTACGCTGCTTTGGTTACTAAAATATATCGCCAGGCAATTGATTCATACTTGAAAGATCCAAAGAGTTATAAATATAATCCCCAATGGAAAGAAGAACTGCAAAAAGTCTCGCACCGACGGTATACAACTGGATTTTATTTGGGCAAAGAAACAACAGAAGCCATCAAATCCGGCGGCAATGTGCGCGATTATACTTTTGTTGGAACCATTGAAAACTACAATCCTGAAACCCGCGAATTAGAAATTCTAGGCAGGAATTATTTTGCTGTTAACGATGAATTAGAAATAATTGATCCTGAAGTTGAACAAATTTCAAAAATTAAAGTAGTGAAAATGAGAACTGCAGACGGCCAAAGCATCGGGAAGGCGCATAATGGTTATCATGTGGTAGCGGTGGTTGAGGGAACAGGGGAAGTTAGCAAGTTTAGTTTGTTGAGGAGGAAAGTAACTGT
>JAHIUL010000159.1 GCA_018817195.1 Candidatus Margulisiibacteriota bacterium | reverse complement strand
CTTTCAGGCGCAACCATTTTTGTAACAGGTAGTGTTTTACTAATTGCGCCAAGAGTTTTCCTGTCAATTTTAAAGTTTAGCTTAGCCGCGAAGCGGCAGGCGCGGACAGAGCGCAGGCCGTCTTCAGAAAAACGGTCAACCGGGTTGCCAATTGCCCTGATAACCTTCTTTTTTAGATCTTGTTTTCCCTTGAAGTCATCAATCAAATCATCTTCAAGCGGGTCATAGGCTAGTGCGTTAATGGTAAAGTCGCGGCGAGCCAAGTCCTGATGAATGTCTTTGGTAAACTTGACGTTTGAAGGATGCCTGCCGTCAACGTATTTTTCATCAGAACGAAAGGTTGTAACTTCATAATGGCTGTCTGCCAGCAAAACTGTGACCGTGCCGTATGCAATCCCGGTAGGGACAACCTTGTCAAAGAGGCCTGTAACCTCTTCTGGCTTGGCGCTGGTTGTGATGTCCCATTCCTCAGGCTCAAAGCCTAGCAGCAGGTCGCGCATGCAGCCGCCGACTGAGTACGCTTGAAAACCCTTGTCCTTTAGGGTTTTTATTATCTGAAGGGCATTTTTATCAATGGTAAACATGAATTTAAAGAATAGTTTATCCCAGCTTTACCTAATTGTAAACCCTGTGGCTCAAAGCTTGATTTTCATTGACTTTGGCAGGGGCCTGTGTTTATAATTGTCTATCGTGAAACTTTCCCTTTTTTGGAAAGGATTTATCTTTGTTTTAGCGGCCGTGATCCTTGTCGGCGGAGTGGTCTTTGCCAATCGTATTCTTGCTGGGGATGCTTTTACCAAGGAAGAAGCCCAGCACGCGCTTTACGGTTACTGGCTGGCGCGTGATATCCAGACCTTAAATTTGAGCGCTTTTTGCTACGACACTCAGCGGCAAATGGTTTGGCCTTTTCTGCACTCCTGGCTGCTTTCCATATTTTTCCTGATTTTTGGCACCAGTTATGTCTCTGCCCGGCTTTTAAGCTTGTTTTTGTTTTTTGGCACGGTTATCCTGATTTATTTGCTTTCTGATAAGTTATGTGACGAAAAAGGCTGGAAAGTTGGCATTGTTGCTTCTTTGATGGCCTTAACTTCTCCCATGATGATCAGGTTTGCCACCGAGAATATGATTGAGGCTTTGGGCGCTTTCTTGTTTATTGCAGCAGCTTACCTTTACATGCATTCTGAGGAAAGAAAAATCACAATTGAGTATTTGTTTTTGGCTGTCTTAATCGGCCTGTCCATTTATACCAGTTATTTGTACGCTTATTTGCTTATCCCGGCTTTTTTAGTCATGACTCTGGTGAAATTGGGCCCGTTAACCAGGGAGGCTGTTAGGCTGAAAAAGCTGGGAGAGGAGCACGCAGTACATTTTATTTGGTGGTCTTACCGAAAGGCAATTGTTTTA
Source organism: Candidatus Margulisiibacteriota bacterium (assembly GCA_018817195.1). GTDB lineage: Bacteria > Margulisbacteria > WOR-1 > O2-12-FULL-45-9 > O2-12-FULL-45-9 > JAHIUL01. Next base: position 7,115 of record JAHIUL010000159.1, on the reverse strand, counting down.
GGCGTAATTTTAGTTTTTTGCGGCCTGTGGTTTTCAGTTTCTTTTTCTAGGAAAGTTTCCCTGCTTATAACATCTATTTTTAGGTCTTCCGGGGGTGTAGTTGTTCCGGGTATTTGGCAAAATTTGTTTTATTATCCAAAAGTTATTATTAGCCAGGTTAGTTTTTCGCCGTGGCTAGGGGCGTTGGTTTTAGCTTCCTTATTGTTGCCAAATATTATTTTCCATTATAAACAACTTAAGAGAGTATATAGTTATGTTTTGACAGTTATTCTTTTATTAACGCTGACAATAAGCGTAAAGGCGCCGCAAATGATATTTATTATTGTACCGCTTTTGTTTATTATTGCTGCGGCTGTTCTTGTCTATTTATTTGAGGTAATCAGGCAGAATAACCCAAGAGGCGCCCTGGCCTTTTTGTTAATATTGTTGCTGCCTGCGGCAGTTTCTTTGCCACAGGCTTACGCGGCTTGGTTTCCGGAAAGGCAGCCGCAAAACCTGGTAAATGTTATGGAGTTTTTTGAGCTGCAAGTACCTTTGGACGCCTCAATAAAAACAGAGCTTAACCTGGTCCGTCTTGGGCCTGAAACGATTAGGTTTCATCTAAGGAAGCACAAGGATGTTTTATTGAGTGACCTTAGTATTATTGATGGGGAGATGCTGGACAATGCAGCATATTATTTAACAATTGAACTTGACCCGGGAAGTATTTACCAAAAGGATGTTCAGGATGATTCTTTGCTGCGCTGGAATGATTGGCTCATGGTTAAACAAATGAATGAAGAGATTACTCTCTATTCAAGCCGCAGGTTCAACTCCATCGACCTTACGGCCAAAATATATAAGCCTGTCCTAAAGTAAGGTTTTAGGGAAATTATCAAAAAACCTGCAATTTTTCGATTGATCTGCCGATAAATTTATGGATAAAATGATTACCTTTTTAATTTTTTTGCATAATTAGGCTAAAAATGACTGTTTTAAACCCATTAAAGTTAGGGCCAAAATTACGAACTTGCGGGCAAGTAAGATCTTTGCTGCCCAGAGGTGTTAAAGCCGGTATTTTTTCAACCGGCAGGCTTCGCCGTTATCCTGAGGAGCATTTCCAAAAGATTATTTCTCTTTTAGAGCAAGCTAAACTCGCTCATCCTGAGATCTCAAGGATTTCTATTGCCCAGCCGGAAACCATCCCAGCTATTGACGAGCTTGATTTTTCTGGTATTCCGGAAAGTTTTATTGCGGGTAATATTACTGGCAAGGTTCTGGATCTGCGTAATATCCGTTGGGGGGCAGAACAGGCCGTAAGAGAAGCCGATCCGCTTACCTGGTTTAAAAATCAGGAAGGGCTTTTGGGTTATGCGCAATCACTTTTTACAGATGAAGCCCTTGGTTTAGAACAGGTTTTTGATAAGCTTGAGAGTATTATCCAACAAATCAATTTTAAAAGTGTTTCAGTATATTTTCCCAGGCAAGATGGACGTTGGCAAAGAAGACTTTGTACCAGTGTTTGGGTAGAGGGAACGGGTAAATATGATGGAGATGGGGCAATTCCCATAACCACCATTAAAAGCGTCATCGAGGCTAAAGGTGAAAGAAGCATTGTTGTTGACATCGAGGAGAAGGATCTGGCAAGTTTTGAAAAAGCAGGGACTGTGCCGGATATGGATTCTATTGCCAATGATTTAAAAAATTCATGTGGGCCTTCTGAGATGATTTTTATTAGGGTCTTATCTTCTGATAATAAATTGTTGGCCATTGTACAGATAAACAATCGCGTACAGCTTGGCAGAACACCGCCGGAGAGCTTATTTTTGCCTGAGGTGGGAAAGAGCAGGACTCTAAGCGTATTGAATGCCATCTTTTCAGAAATCGCTAAGGGCATTGAAAATGCGATGAAGCAAGATAGTTTATCTATAACAAAAGAAGCCGCAGCTTATTCCAGACCAAAAAGTGAGGGTCTTGTCAGTATTGCTGGATCAGTGATTAGATCACATTCTTTGTCTTCTCAAGCAGAAAAAAAGAAACCGGCCAAGCCAAAACCGGCAATTTTGCTTTACTTTTATAATACATTAAAAATGTTGTGGTTAAGCATTGTTTCTTTATTTAGAGCAATCCCGCGAAATTTTTCAGGATATAGGAAATTTTTCAGCGATAAGGCCAAGCTGTCAAAGGAAAGGGGATACAAACGGGCCTTTTATGAGTTGCTTTCAATTATACCAAAAACTCTCCTGGTTTTGCGCGACATGCTGGTTTACCTATTGCCGCGTTTCCACCCAATTAAACCAGGGAAGTATGCTTTTTTGGTTCATCCCAGGGATATGGAAGATGTCTATCGGGTTTTTCCTTTCACCAGGTATCTGCCGGAAATACTGGTCTATGAAAGCCTCAAATACTTACCGCCCATTGCTGTTTCTCGAATGCAAGGGTTAACCTTTGTAAGTAGAGGTGAATCAATTGATGGCCGCCTCCTTGCGATAATGCTTACGCCCCAACATATGATTGCTGATCCGAAATTTGCTGGTCGTAGCGCAATTGGATTAACCATATTTGCCCAAAAAATGGGGGTTACTTTCGCTGGCTTAGGCGCGCTCATGCCTTCTTTAACTAAGTATGGCACTTTGCCCAGGGGATACGGCTCACGAGTTGGGATAACTACCGGACATGCTTATACCTCGCTTTCTATCGCTAATATGGCGATAGTGGTTAAGAATTTAATATCTCCAGCTTCTGATCACGATGAATTGATTGCAGTTGTTGGTGCGGCGGGTTCAACAGGTTCTGCCAGCGCCAGGGTGCTGGTGGAAAAAGGCATGAAAAGATTATTGTTAATAGATCTCCCCCATAAAAGGGAGGCGCTGGAAGATTTTAAACAGGAACTGCTTGGCATGAACCCGGAGATTAAGCCCGAGGATATAATATTGAGTTATGAATTGAGTTCAATCGCGCAAGCCAGAATTATTGTTACGGTTACTAATGCTCCCGAGGCAATTATTAAAGAAGAATGGTTGCGACCTGGGATGATTTTTATAGATGATGCGCAGCCGCCTAATGTTAGCGAAGAAGTGGCAACTAAGCGCAAAGATATTCGGGTGCTTAAGGTTTTAGCGCATGTGCCCGGTCTTAATCCGGGATTTGATTTTGGTTTAGGGACTGAACCTCAGATAACCTTCACCTGCCTTGGTGAAGTTGCTGTTTTAGCAAGCCATGGCCGGGCGGATGATTTTACTGTGGGCTGGCCAACACTTGAGCAAATTCGTTATATTGAAGGATTAGCGCCGAAAGTAGGGGTCAGTTTGCCCGGTGTCTTTTACGGCTACGGTGGAGCAGAATATACGGATAAAGAGATACAAGGGGTAGCTGCTTTGTGGCAATCATCGATCTGATTGCTAAAATAAAATAAAAAAGCTATAATCCCTGTCATGGTTGACTCCTTTCTTTTTCAATATAGCTTCTCTTACTTATTTGGGGGTACTGTATTCGCCATTTTAGCGGTTTTTGTTTTTCTTAAAGCTCCCGAGGAATCTCTTAATAAAGTATTTGCTTTTTACTGCTTTTGTGTGGCCTGGTGGTCGTTTTTTTCGATCCTGATGATCAACTCACCCACAGAATTTTGGGGGACATTTTGGGATCGTCTCTGTCTGATGGGGGTTGTTTTAATCCCGCCAACCTTTATCCATTTTAATTACATACTGCTGGGCTATATGCAAAAATACCGCTGGTTTATTTTAACTAATTATATAGTGAGCGGCTTTTTCTTTATTGCAAACCTTACACCTTTCTTTGTCAACCACACTAGCCCCAAATTTGGCTTAAATTATTATACAGATCCCGGGCCTTTATATCTTCCTTTTGTGGCTTACTTTTTTAGCCTTAGTTTTTTCACGTTTTTTGTTTTGTTTTTTGCCAGCAGAAGGGCTACCGGTAGATACAAAAAACAGGTTTCCCTTCTTTTTTGGGCTGCCTTGCTGGGGTATTCCATGGGGGGGAATAATTACAACCTCTCATTTGGTATAGGGCCTGCCTTCCTGGCGGCAATTGGCAATTTAGGCGTTGTAGCTTATGGCCTGATCGTTGCTTACACTATTACCAAGCATCGCCTGCTGGATATTTCTGTGATTATCAGTCGTTTTGTGGCTGAGTTTATCGCGATTTTTATTCTGGGCACGATTTATCTTTTTATGGTTTGGCTTTACTGGGTTAACGTGTCAGTTAGAATTGATATTCCGTTTATAGTAATTACAATTATTTTTGGCATTTTGGTCGGCCAATTTTACCAGAGGCTGCGTCTTTTTTTTCAAACCACATCAGATAAATTGTTTTTAAGGGGCAAATATGATTATTATGATACGCTGTCTGAAGCAAGCACGCGGGCAGGGGAGAAACTATCAATCCCGTCTATTTTAAATATTTTATATGACGTTTTTTATAACGCGGTGGAAATATCCAACCCACAGGTGTTTTTGCCGGAATATTTTACTGAACCGGGAAAAGTGTCAAAACGTTATTTAATTTATGATAAGGAAACATTTAAACCAAATAAAAAGGGCGGGGAAATAGGCTTTGATGATCCAATGGTTAAACAGTTGATTGAATCACGGGCGCCGATTTGCGATCCAAAAAATCCCTGTCGTGAATTGGTGATTCCATGTTTATTAGAGAACCGTTTGATTGCTATCTTTGTTTTAGGACGAAAACTTTCTGAAGACCCCTATACAGACGAAGATATTAATTTGCTTGAGGGCCTGGCCAGCCAGGCTGCGATTGCCCTTGACCACACCAGATCTTATGAAAAAATAAAGACTGATTTGGAGGCTGCGGAAAAAGTGCTGGCCCGGTCGCAGCGTTTAGCTTCTTTGGGTACATTGATTGCCGGGGTGACACATGAGATTAGGAACCCATTAACGGTTATCCGCTCTGAAACAGAAAGATTGGCTAATCAGGCAAGAGATCAGGAGTACTTGAAAAATTACCGAGACTTATTGTTAAAACATATAGATCGTATTTCCGGCATTGTTCAACGAATGCTGGGCCTGGCAAAAGAAAAGCCAAAGAAGGCCAAAAGCATTGATTTAAGGGAAGTTATTGAGCAAACCCTGCAGTTTTTTGTCATCAGCCGCATTACAGTTAAACAGGATTTAAAGCCTGTTTCTATGATTAAAGCCAATGAGGATGAAATGCATGAGGTTTTTGTTAATCTTATCCAAAATGCTATTGAGGCTATGCCAGGCGGCGGCACGCTTACATTAAAAACTTATATGGAAAATGATCGGATTGTGGCAGAGGTATCTGATACTGGCAGCGGCATCCCTGAAGACATCCAGGAGAAAATATTTGATCCTTTTTATTCCACCCGGCATGAGGGAGTTGGCTTGGGGCTTTCTATTGTCTACCGTATAGTAAGGGAGCACGATGGCGATGTAGTGGTAAATAGCAAGCCAGGTGACGGGACAACCTTTAAGCTTTTATTTTAGCGCTTCTTTTTTTTCTTGCTGAATTCGTCCCTTTTCTCAATATGTTTTTCAAAGGTGTTGAGGACCATTTTTCCTTCATCACCCTTAAAAAAGTTTTCGAGCGTGGCAATTAAATCTTTTGATTTGAATGGCTTTTTAATATAATTGATTACAAATCCGGAGGTAGCGCGCTCCCACTTTTCATCATCTTCCCAGGCGGTTAGCATGGAAATGCCGATATCTTCGCCAAAATCTTTCCTGATTTTCTCCAGCAGCTGCAGGCCGTCCATTTCGGGCATTTTAATGTCCAGAAGAATTAGCCGGATTTTGTTGCCGCCCAAGCCAAGCAGAACTTTATGTTTTTTGAGCTGGGCCAGCGCATCTTTGGCGGAATAAGCAGTCACCACTTCATATTTGCCGGTATCCTTAATAATGTTTGTAATAGCATTAGCTACATCAACTTCATCATCCACAACCATAACAATAGGATTAGACATGTTAATCTACCTCCGGCAGCAATTTTCTCATATTATCTGGCTGAGGTCAAACTGCCAAAGGCTAGATTCAACATTTTAATGCAACACCTGTTTTATTAAAGAATACCTCATACGGGGTCAGTCCTTCAAGCCGTTTGCGAGGTCTGGTGTTCAATAAATATTCTACATGAGCAATTTCCTTATCGGTAACTTTTGCAAAGTCAGTCCCTTTTGGCAAAAACCTACGAATCAACCCATTAGCGTTTTCGTTTGAACCGCGCTCATGCGAACAGTAGGGATGAGCAAAATAGCAAGAGATTTCCAAGGTTTGCTCAATTTCTTTATATCCAAAATTCTCTGTTCCACGATCCCGAGTGAGTGTCTGTACATATGGACAAGGAATCGCTTCTAGTTTTTCCAGGACGGCACAATTTGATTCTTCTACGCTTCCGTTTTTTATCTTTTTAATAAATACCAACCCAGATACTCGTTCATTGATTGTTTTTAATCTACTTGTACTTTTTCTTGATACGATTGTATCGTCTTCCCAGTGTCCGATCTCCTTGCGTCTATCTACCTCCTTTGGCCGATCTTCGATCGAAGGTAATATGGGCCTTTCTAATTTCCGTGCTTTCCTGAATCCCTTTGCAAGTCTTCTTTTCCGCCTTCTGGGAAGATACGGCCTTAAATCTTCGCATCCTTGGCGAAGGCTGCCATTGCCTTCTCTATGTATTTGCGCGTAGACAAATTGATAAATTGCCTCATGTGATATTTCTTCTCCCTTATGATCTATTGGAAGCCGGATACTTATTTGTTCTGGGGACCAACCAAGCTTCATTTTTTCTGTGGCGTAAGCGCGTATCAGGTCGTTCTTTAACCTTGGCCTTTTGCCCCTTTTTTCCCGTTTTGCAAACGCTTTATTGTGGGCCACATAGGCTTGATATTTTCCCCTTCCTTTTCTTGGTTTGCCTGCTACTTCCCGACATATTGCGCTTGCAGAGCGGCCATTGCCTAAAATTTTTGCTATTTCCCTGAAGTTTCTCCCTTCTTGATATCCAATCTCGATCTTTATGCGTTCATCAAGGGTCAAATGACTGAATCGATGTCCCGTACACTTATTTTTACTTTGCTTATTTGTTTTTCTCATACACCTGATATTTTATATCAGGTGTTGCATTTCTTTGTTGAACTTGGG
>JAHIUL010000158.1 GCA_018817195.1 Candidatus Margulisiibacteriota bacterium | reverse complement strand
TACGGCACTGAGGCGAAAAAATATTTTGACTTTCATCCTGTTCTAGAAAAAATTAATATAGGCGGCAGCGTAAAATTATTTAACCAAACTTTGACCGGTTTGCCAACCCGTGAAGTTTATGCGACTGGCATTGATTTTGATCTTGGCGCGCAGTACCAGCATAATTCCTGGTTGCGCTTTGGCATGGCCCTGTATAATATCCTGCCTTATCAGTATGGAGGCAGATTGGTTTGGGGTTCAGGGCTGACAGAATCAATTCCGGCCTATGCCAAGATTGGCACAGCTGTTAAGATTATTGGTGAGGGTGGACTGAGGCAAGAGAAATTTGCTGAAACTGATTTGACAATTACCTATGATGCTGAACTGCCTATTGGCAAAGTTCGTCCAGTTCTTCACCACTTTGGCGCAGAATGGTCTCCCTGGAAACCTCTGGCTATTAGACTTGGCATTGACCAGGATGTCTCAGCTGCAGATCCTGCTTCAAATACCGTTGATAATAACCTTACTGCAGGTATTGGTCTTTCTGTTTTTAATGTTCGTTTTGATTATGCATATCATACCTTTGGTTCTTTGCCTGAAAACATTACCCATTTTGTTTCGATTACTTACGGTATGGGGGAGGTTGGTGTGCCGACCTTTACTCCTGGGTTGGGCTATCTTGAAATCGAAGAACCGCAGGACAAATTTATAACCTTTAGCCCTTATGTGATAGTTAAAGGCAAGCTGTTAAAACCTAAAGATGTCAGCCAGATTAAAGTTAACCAGACAGCGGCTGATCTTTATCCTGATAATACCTTCTTTTCTTTAATGAAATTGCCGGAATACGGGATTAATTTCCTGGATGTGAAAGCTATGAGTGTCACCGGACGGATAATAGAAAACAGGCGGCTCAACGCCGCTTATCTCGTGACATTCCGTGATATTGGTAAGGACCATCCTTTACGCAATATCCTGGGCGGGTTGGGCGCCCTGGGTTATGTTTCCGGCTATAATGACCAAACTTTCAGGCCTGATGCCGGCATTACCAGGGCAGAACTTTGTGCCTTGTTAATGAAAATACGGCCAGGCATTGAAGTTGAAGCCCATCCCAAATCAATGTTTAAGGATGTGCCGACTACCCATTGGGCATTTAGATATATTAGCCAGGCGGCAAAGCAAAATCTGGTTGAGGGTTATCCTGACGGCATGTTCAGGTTAAATAATGCTATTACCAGGGCGGAAACGACTTCTATCCTGGTGCGTTTTGCCGGCTTAAAACCGCCTGTGACAATTGGCCGGCGGCCTTATCCAGACGTAGCGCCAGATTTTTGGGCAGCCAAAATTATCCAGGTGGCCAAAGAAAATGACTTTTTCAAAAATCTTAACTGGCGCAACTTTGATCCTGACCAGCGGATTACACGCGGAGAAGTTGTTACAATCCTAGCTGAGGTTGGTTCGATCAAAGAAAAACTGGATGAGCTTATAAAATAATTATGAACGTAAAAGACACAATTGAAAAACGGCGGGCTTATCGGTCTCTTGAGCCAGTTAAAATTACTGAGGAAATAATCAATGATTTAGCTCATGAGTCCCAGTTAGCGCCTTCATGTTTTAATAACCAGCCATGGCAGTATGTTTTTGTTTATGAACAGGCAATGTTAAAGAAAATGCATGTTGCCTTAGCGCCGGGTAACGAGTGGGCTCAAGCTGGTTCAATGATCATTGCGGTGCTGGGTAAAAAAGAGGCTGACTGTGCCATGAAGGACGGCAGGGAGTATTACCATTTTGATATTGGCATGGCCACTGCCCATATGATTTTGCGGGCGACTGAACTTGGTTTGGTTGCGCACCCGATTGCCGGCTATAGCCCCCGGAAAACCAGGGAAATACTGGGTATCCCGGAAGATTTAGATGTTATTACTTTAGTTATTGTTGGTAAACATTCTGATAAGATAGGCAAGCTGCTGTCTGAAAAACAGGCTGAGGCGGAAAAAGACAGGCCAGCCAGGAAACCTCTCAAGGATTTCATTCATTTAAATAAGTATTAGCGCATTTGTTAGCCGCTTGTTATTAGCGAAGTAGGGGGCAGTTATTTTATGAAAAGGCCTTTTTTTATTCTTGCGTTTGGTGTTATTTTGATTATTATTGTTTTTTCTTTTGTTTTTTCTTCTCAAAAAGCTAAAATACTTCCTGGCTATGAAATTGTGTTTTCGCGATCTTTAGGTGACGGGCTGGTCTTGTCTGGCTTTGTGGCGAAAGATTTAACTAGTAATCCACAAAGTTTGCTGGCTATTTTTCGCGGTAAAAATGTTATTTATCGCTTCTCTCCTGTAGTTCCAAAATCTATTAATTATCCGCGGCCGCTTATGATTGAGAAAGCTGATGTTGTTAAGATTAAACAGGGGCCATCTTATATTGTGACGAGCTGGGGGGAGACCGGGGCGGATTATTTTGGCACTCATCCAATTGTTATTTCTTGCGGTATTAACGGATTTAAGGCTGTTTCTTTTTATAAGGGAGATATTTCTTCTGATCCAATGATAAAGAGCATCAGCTGGACACAAAAAGATTTTGATGCGGCTAATTATTTTAACAAAACGGAAAAAGTAAAGACTATTTTAACTCAAGGGGTATCGGTCGCCAAAGATAATCAGGTTGAGCTAAATTTCTATGGCGATGATCTGCCTCACGCTGCTGAGCATAAAATGGTAATGATCAGCCTGCCGCTTCCCTAAATTAACTGGTCTGTCGTATCTATTATTGTGGATTCGCTTTCAATTGACACGCTCTTGATTGCTGTGCCTACGGCGAAATTAAGCTTCTCTAGCTCTATTTTCTTTAATGCCGGGTCCTGATAAGAGGAATAGTAAAATGCTCTGTTGGTCAGGTCTTTAAACACCAGCCACTGGGTGTAACCGTAAATTGTTTTACCTGCTAGATGCTCACGCACCAGGCCGTAAGGAATATCAACGGTATTCATTACATGCTGGGCAAAATTAAGTGATGTTTTGGCGTCTTTTGGCTGCTCAGCTGTGTGAATAAGATAGGCAGCCTTTACAAACCGGGAGGGCGGCATCCAATCGCCTGGCAAACCCAGCCAGCCGTTGCCAGCGCCAGTGGACGAGAATTCAACCTTGCCAAGTTTGCGTGCGCCAATGTCTTCTGGCGCCAGAGAAAAATAATTGCGCAGGTTATTAAGGTGCCAGTCAATACTTGGCCGGTTGGTCATAACTCCCAGCGGGTTGTCAGTAATTATGGTTTTGCCGTCAATGAATTCGATTACGATGTTGTTGCCGCTGGCGTCATGCACTGCCGCGTGCAGACCCGGCGCCTGGCCCAGTTCAGGGATATAAAGGCTTATCACGTTCACTTTTGGCAGGGCTTTTTTGATCTCGTCAATGCTGGCAAAACTGCCCAGTACCCATTTGGCCATGTCTGATACTGCGATAAACTTTCCCGGCGTGGCTTCTTGGAATTGGCTGCCCGGGAACCACAGGAATTCAATGGACAGGCCGGCTTCGTTCATACCGTCCATTATTGCTTCCTGCTCGCCAAACGCGTCCACTGCCAGAAAACCATATTTAGAGGTCCAGGATATACCCTTTACTCCCTTTTCATTTACACTGGTGTACTTAAGCCCGCGGGGAAAAAGCACGACTTCTGACTTGAGGTCAATGGCAAATTCCATGGAACGGGCAATAATTACACTGTTATCCTCTGCTTTTACCTGAAAATCAGTGCAGGCTGCTGTCGCGTTAACTAGGATGCTGAACAAGAATACAATTATTGCGCAATAAAACTTATACATACTTTGCCCCCTTATTTATTAAGCAGCCAAATAGAATAATTTAGAATTGAAGCAAAGCTTACCCACAGAAGATATGGGATAAGGATTAAACCAGCTAGAGAGTTAATCTGATAAAACTTGATAATGGTTGCTAAAATGAGGAACCACAACATGATTATTTGAAAAAAGGCTTGCAATAATTGGTGTTGGCCAAAAAAGGTGAGGGACCAGAGGCCATTAATGAATAGTTGGGCAAAAAATATGATTAAGGCTATTTTTACTAGTTTATTTTCTTTTCTTTTTTGCCAGACTAGATAAGCGGCAATGCCCATTGAGATATAAAGCAGTGTCCAAACCGGGCCAAAAATCCAGTTAGGGGGATTAAAAACCGGCTTATTTAGTGTTGCATACCAGGTTGGGATGTTTGGCAGAGTAAAATATTGGCCAAAGGCAGCTGGAATAAAGGCAATGATAAGCCAAATAATAAGCGCAAAGATATTCATGACTTAATCTTTTTACTTAAAACATAGCCTATAGGAATTGTCATAGCCGGCATTACCAGATATCTTAAGCCAATTTCTTTAAAATACTGTAAGTAGGGCATTTTTGATAAGGGCAGAAGGGCCACAAAATCAAGCAGCCAATTAAGCACCAGCCAGACAAGGCCTAAAGTAACGGCTTCTTTAAGAAAATCTTTTTCAATTTTTATAAAATACAAGGCAGCGCAAATTGCGCCAACCAGTCCGCCAACAACAATCATGATTGTCTTAAAGTAAATCGGATCAGTTTGCATAAGTCCCAGCAGGGGAATGGCAGAAACATAAGGAACAACCCAAACAATAAAGCCGTAACCTATCTTTTTTAACATGATATTTCCTCCTGTTTGACCTTATTTTCGCACTATCAAGTTTTGGTGTCAATTGCTATAATTTTTACTGATGTTACTATTTTGAAATGTTAAGAGTTATTACTATTTTGAAATGTTAATTTTTCTGATAACCTCTAGTTTAGAAAAAGGGGGCTATCAGACATGAATAAGCAAAGGTTAATAGTAACAATGAAGGATATAAATAGATACAAAGTATTGCAGGAAGTTATTGAAAAAAAGCTTAAAGGAACAGAAGCAGCAGAGCTATTACAAGTTACCCCTGTTCATGTTTCCAGGCTTAAAACAAAGCTGTCTAAGGAAGGTTTTGATGGTATCTTACGAAAGACACCGAGTCTGCCTCCAAACAAAAAAATAACGGAAGAAATGATCAAAGAAATCATCAGGGTTCGCAAGGATTTCTATTATGATTTCAATATCATGCACTTTAAGGACAAATTAGAGGAAAACCATAATATTCATCTTTGTTATGAATCCCTGAGGC
>JAHIUL010000157.1 GCA_018817195.1 Candidatus Margulisiibacteriota bacterium | reverse complement strand
GGTAAGCGCGGACCTTAAAGGGGTTATCTTCCTTGAGCTCAAGGAATTCTGCCATGTCCCAAAAGATATTGGCGAATTCGCTGTTTTCCATTTTAAGAACGCGCCTCTACAATTCCTTGGCCAAACTTTTTGGCATGTGCTGGACCATCGGCAGTAATGATTTTCCCATCAACTTCATAGCCGCTTGGAGAATAATTGGCGCCTTTTTCTTTGAGAATATTTGCAACACCAGCAAAGGAAGCGGCTTTTTTGCCTTTTAGAACACCGGCTTCAGCCAGGATAGCAGCAGCAGCGCAAATGCCGGCTGTGACTTTGCCTAATTTAACTGAATCCTTGGCAATCTGCAGGGCAGCGGCGTTGTTAAAATAATCATAACTGCCTGGCCCGCCAATAAAAATAACCGCGTCATAATCAGCAACTTTTACCTGGTCAAGAGTGATGTCAACCTTGGTTTTCATGCCGAGCTTGCCGGTGGCAGTGCCAGATTGGGAGGAAGCAGTTGTCACTTGAAAACCAGCTTGTTCTAAAATTTGTTTTGGCTCCGCATATTCCTCATCGCGGAAGCCTTGAAAAGCAATTACAATTAATATTCGTTTATTCGTTGACATATCCGTTGATAGCTCATCCCTCAATCTCTGACTTAAACTCAAATAACCTCATAATATCTTTTTGCGAAAGGATGCCGATTATTTTTGAATCTTCAACAACCAGAAGCCGGCCAAAACCTGTTCTGGCCATTTTAGTTAAAGCGTCAAGCGCCTCTTTGTTTTTATTGATAGTCAGATCCCGGCTTAAGGGGATAATGATTTCCTTAGCATGCGTTGTTGGCCATTTATCTCTTGGCACTTCTTTAATGTCGTGAAGTGTTATAAGCCCAATAACCTTGTCATCTTCAATCACCGGGAAAGCCGCGTGGCGGTATTTGAAAAAATAGTCATCAATTAATTTCTCCAGCGTGATTTTTGCGTTAACAGAAATTATGTCCTTGGTCATAAAGTCGCCAATTCTCATGCCTCCAAGGATATTTTTCATTACTACGTTGCGATAGCTGGCATCCGCTGCTTCTGATAAAAAGAAACCAATAAATATAAACCACAGGCCGGGAATAATGTTCCTGTTAAAAATATTTAAGATGCCCAAGGCAATTAAAAAGAAGGCAAAGGCGCGGCCGCACCAGCTGGCAATGGAAGTTGCCTTTCTTAAGTCCTTAAAATAAGCCCAGAGAGCGGCGCGGAATATCCTGCCGCCGTCTAAAGGAAAGCCGGGGATGAGGTTAAAAATGCCAATTATCAGATTAACAAGGAACAAATATAAAGTAATAGAAACCAGGGCTTTTGGAAAATAGAAATAATAGAAAAACTGGTTTAAGCCAAAAAAGATAAGCGCTAAAGTAAAACTCATTAATGGGCCGGCAATAGCCATTTTAAATTCAACCATAGGAGACTGCGGTTCTTTTTCCATATGCGCTACACCGCCGAAGACAAAGAGGGTGATGCCTTTTATTGGCAGGTTGTTTTTCTGGGCAACCAGTGAGTGTGATAGTTCATGCGCCAGCAGGGAAGCAAACAAGAGCAGGGCAGCAATGATTGCCATAAGCCAATGGGTAAAAGGGTTTAATTCCGGGTCAGTGGCCGGAAAAAAGTTCATGGCCAGGGTAAAAACAATCAGCGCCAGTATAATGAACCAGCTGTAGTTTACTTCAACGGGTATGTTAAATACTTTGGTTAATTTAAAAGATTTCTTCATTTATTTTAATAAAGCATCCGCGATGCTGTAAATCCAAAGAATTATACCAGATATAATGGCAAAACCCAAAACATATAAAAACAGCATGCCGTCAATAATCAGAGAGACATAGACCAGGGCAGGCAAGGTGAAGTAAAAGGCTAGAAGGAGCAGTACGCCTTTTTTTGTTTCTCCTTTAAATAATTGGCCCAGGCCTACGACAAGAATAGAACAAATTGCACTAAATATTTTCATTTTTTGTTGCATAGATTATAGCATAAAAGCTGTAGCTGTTTTAGAAGGAATAATCTTGCTGAAGAAGGAATGTTTTTCGCTTAAGGAAAATCAAATTTTCGCGAATTTTGCTAGTCGCTAATTACTCTAATAACCAGTATCTCGAATAACGCTAATTGAACGCGAATGATCGCGTATTTATTATATAAAATAATAAAATAGTAATAAGTGATAATTAGCGTAAGATTCGTGTCATTAGCGAAATGGTTATTGGCGTTGATTTGCGATTAGTCCAATTAGCGAGTAATTAGAGCTAACTTTTCTGACCAATGACATTTTTGGTGAGGCAAACTAGTGTTAAACTAAATCTAACTTGACCAGCCTAGTATCATTTGTTAGACTGCGTCGTATGAATTCTTTAAGAGAGAGAATCGCAGTTGCCCGCGGCGACAAGAAAGCTGACATTGTTTTAAAAAACGGCCAGGTGGTCAATGTTTTTTCCGGTGAAATTTATCCGGCCAATGTGGCTATTTACAAGCAGCATATCGCTGCTGTTGGTGATTACGAAGGTGAAGAAGAAATTGACTTAAATGGCCGTTATATTGTGCCTGGTTTTATTGACAGCCATTGCCATATTGAAAGCACCTTTTTGACTCCTGCTGAATTAGCCAGAGCAGTGGTGCCGCACGGGACATCCTTAATTGTGAGCGATCCGCATGAGATAGCCAACGTTTTAGGCGTGGCGGGCATTAATTATCTGCTGGAGGCCAGCCAGAACATTCCCCTTGACATATTTTTCACTGTGCCCAGCTGTGTGCCCAGCTCTGACATGGAAACATCGGGCGGCAGGGTTAGCGAGTCGGATATTGTTTCATTATTAAAAAACGAGCGCGTGCTTAAGCTGGGGGAATTAACGAATTTCCCCAATGTTATTTCTGGAAAGAAAGAAGTCTTGGAAAAGATTGAGCCTGTGTGTGATTTAGGCCTGGGCATAGAAGGCCATGCCCCTGGCCTGACCGGCAAGCAGTTAAACGCTTATATAAGCGCGGGCATTACATCTGACCATGAAACAACCACTCTGGACGAAGCCAATGAAAAGTTGAAGCTTGGTTTGCAGATTTTTGTGCGCGAAGGCTCCTCAGCCAAAAACCTGGAGGCCCTGTTGCCGGCAATTAAACCGGCTAATTCCCGCTTCTTTTGTTTTTGCACTGATGATATGTATCCCGCTGATTTGGCCAACGGCCATATGGATAATATTTTGAAAAAAGCAGTCGGCTTAAAATTGGACCCTCTTATTGCC
>JAHIUL010000156.1 GCA_018817195.1 Candidatus Margulisiibacteriota bacterium | reverse complement strand
TTTCCTTTTTCATCTTTTACCTCATCAACAACATAAGGCTTGACTATCCTGCCTGAGGCAATTGCACCGTAGACCACTGCCATCTGTAATGGGGTTACCTGCAAAAAGCCCTGGCCAATACCATAGTTAATTGAATCTCCGTCGTACCACGGCTCTTTCAAATATTTTTTCTTCCATTTTTCTGTCGGGACATTGCCCATTTTTTCCTGCGGCAAGTCTATTCCAGAATAAGATCCCAAGCCAAATTTAGTGGCATATTTTGCAATCAGGTCCGGCCCCAATCTTTTGCCAAGCTCATAAAAAACAACGTCACATGACCAGGTTAAACCTTCTTTAACAGTTATTGAGCCATGCCCGCCCTCCAGCCAGCACTTGGCATAACGGTTGAGCACCCGATAATATCCACGACAATTCATCACTTCATCAGGCAAAGCCTTGCCTTCTTCCAGCGCCGCGGCCAGGGTTATGACCTTAAAAATAGAACCCGGCGGATAAATGCCCAAAGCACGGTTCATAAAAGGATGATTGCCGCGATCTACATTTTCCCATTTCCAATTGCTAAAGGGGTCAGCAAAAACATTGGGATCAAAATTTGGATAGCTGGCCATGGCCAGAATTTCACCTTTTTTGACATCCATCACAACCACAGCCCCTTCTTTATAAGGGCGCAAAGCTGCCTCAGCCACCTTTTGCATTTCCAAATCAATTGTTAGTTTCATGTCCGCCCCGGACTGCGGGTCAATTGACTCCAAAATTCTAATAGGCGTGCCTTTTACATCAACTTCAACTTTTTTACCGCCGTCTCGCCCGCGGATCAGCTTGTCATAAACACGCTCCACCCCATCCTTGCCAATAATATCCCCCAAACGATAACCGTCTCGGCTCATAACATTAAGCTCTTTAGCTTCAATTTCGCCGACAAAGCCTAATAGATGGGAAGCAAGGTTCTCATAAGGATATAATCTGACAGGCCGGCTGGTCACTACCACCCCAGGCAATTCCTGGCTTTTCTCCTCAATTTGAATCGCGGTTATCAAAGGTACATTATTTTTCACAAGTAACGGCTCGGTCGCAGAAACCTTAAAATCAATTTTCTCTCCCAATAACTTCTCCAGCTGGGACAAAATACGTTCGCGCTCTGCCCGGGTTTTTGCGGCTAAAATATAGGGCAGTACCCGAACAGAAAAAACCGGCCGGTTTTCTACGATAACCTTACCAAAACGGTCATAAATAATACCGCGCGGCGCCCTTTCCGGCACAGTTTTGGCCGCATTTTCAGTCGCTAATGAACTGTATTTATTATACTGGGCCAGCTGCAGCTGGCTAAGACGCAGAAAAAGCAGGCCAAAAAGAATAATAAAAACAATCAATAATAATTGGTTTTTTTTAATCATGACAAACCTTTTTAACTAGCGGATAAAGCATAAAAACTGCGAGCAAATTATAAATAGTAGCTATAAAAGTCTTAAAAATAAACTGCGCCCAAATTATCTCATTAACGCGGTTGCTCATGATCATTATACCCTCGATGGCAAAAAGGGCCGGGCTAATAACCAAAACAAAGCTAAGGCAAAGTAAAAACTTGTTCCAAACAAATTTTTCTTTTGACAAATTTATCATTGCGGCAACCAGCAGCTTGGTAACAACATTAAAGTAAGAGCCAAAAGATAAAAGGTCTTTGATTAAACCAAGCACCAGAGCAAACCCAAAGCTGCGGCCGCCTTTATCAAGAGCAGCACAGATAATAACAGACACTAAAAACAAATCCGGGCTTACCCCAAATATTTGCAGACGAGAAAAAACAACTGTCTGCAAAACAGTAATTAATAAAACATATAGGCTTAACAACAAAAAAAGCATCTTATAATACTAAAAAGACTTCCTCAAGTTTTGAAAAATCAACCGCGGGTATAATTTCTATGTGGTAAAAAAGATCGTGCTCCATTTTGTTGGCCAAATTAATCGTGCCAATGGGAATACCGATGGGGAAAACCGTGGAAATTTGAGACGTAACAACCTGGTCGCCCACCCTGATATCAGCTCCAGCGCCAACATACTTCATGAAAATTCTATCTATTGAACCGCCGGAAACCAGGCCAAAATCGCGGCTGCGGCTATTTACTGCGGCCACAGAGCTTTCAATATCAGTAATAAGCATGACTTTGGAATTAAAGGCTGAAACTTCCACTACCCTGCCGACCAAACCGTTTTCAGCAATAACAGGCATGTCTTTTTTCGCTCCAGCCATAGAACCCTGGTTAATAATTAGTGTCGGAAACCAGGGAGCAGGGCTCTTGCCGATCACTTTTGCCGGCAGCAGTTTTAAGCCCCTGGGATACCTTTGCTTAAAACGCAAAGCTTGATTAAGCCGTTCATTTTCAGCCAGCTTCTCATCAAGCACCAATAATTTAGCCTGCAAAAGCTTAATCTCTTGCTTAAACTGTGTGTTCTCATTTGAAAGGCCGCGAATATTAGCAACTGCTGACGGAAAACCTGTCACTGCGTTCCAGCTGGCTACAGTTGCGTACTGAAAAGGATAAATAATAGATTGAAAAACGCTGCGGATAGCAAAAAGGTTCTTGGAGACCAAAAACACCAGTAGAATCGCTAATAAAATAAATAATATTGGTCGACCAAACTGATTTTTCTTTTTACGATATGGTTGATAATCAATCACTGAGACGATCGTTTGGGCATTATGAGAACTTTCTTCAGGGTATCAATTTCCTCTAATATCTTACCTGTCCCATAAGCCACGCATGAAATAGGGTCATCAACAACGTAAACCGACATATCTGTTTCCTGGGCTAAGTATTTGTCCAGGCCGCGCAGCAGGGAGCCGCCGCCTGCCATAACAATTCCGCGATCCATAATATCAGCAGCCAACTCTGGAGGAGTTTGCTCCAAAGTCATCCTAACCGCGTCAACAACAGTAGACACAGGATCAGACAAGGCATCGCGAATCTCTGAAGAAGTTAAGGTCAATGTTTTGGGCAAGCCTGTGACTAAATCTCGGCCGCGCACTTCAATTGTTTTTTCTTCAGAAAGCGGGTAAGCTGAGCCAATATCAATTTTAATTTGTTCAGCTGTGCGCTCGCCAATCAACAGGTTATAATTTTTGCGGCAGTGGGCAACAATAGCTTCGTCCATTTCGTCGCCAGCCACCCGGATGGAACGGGAAACAACAATTCCGCCCAAAGCTAAAACCGCAACCTCAGTAGTACCGCCGCCAATGTCAACAATCATGCTGCCCTGGGCTTCAGATACAGGCAGGTTAGCGCCAATAGCAGCAGCCATAGGTTCTTCAACTAAATAAGCTTCTCTGGCGCCCGCATGCATCGCCGCGTCAAGCACTGCCCTTTTTTCAACGCCGGTAATACCAGAAGGAACACCAACCACAATCCTTGGCCGGACAAAGGCTGACCGGTTATGGCTCTTGGTAATAAAATGGCGCAGCATCATTTCTGTAATTTCAAAATCTGCGATAACACCATCACGCATTGGCCGGACAGCTACTATATTAGCAGGAGTCCTGCCCAGCATGCCCTTGGCTTCATTGCCAATTGCCAGCGCTTTACCATTATCTTTATTAATCGCTACAACTGAAGGCTCACACAGAATGATCCCCTCTCCCCTGGCAAAAACCAGAGTAGTTGCTGTACCCAGGTCAATGCCCAGGTCTCTTGAAAAGTGCCCAAAAACATAATCATAGACTCCCATAATTGCTTCTCCTCCTTATTAATAAAAGAAAAGTAACTACTCGTAGAGAATAGTAGAATCAAAACCTTTCTTTTTTAAAGAACGCTGAAGATTTTGTGCGTGAGCTTTCATATAGTAAGCGCCGGCCTGCACCCGCCAGCCGCTGCCGATTTTTCTTACATAAGTGGAAAAGCCACTAGACCTAAGTTTACTGGCTAGATTTAAAGCACTTGTCTTGCTGGTAAAAAATCCTGCCTGAACTTTATAATATTTTGTACCGCCGCTTGAAACAGGAGAAGTCCTGGTTGAAATGGTCTTTCTAACTGTTGCTTTTTTTACTGTGGTCACAGTAGTTGCCGGTGCATCATCATCCAGGCTCAACTCCTCTACATCCTGCAGGGCAGCAATAGATGGAGGCGGCTCAGGAATATCAACTTGGATTTGTTCATCGGGGATATTTTTTACTGGAACAAGGATTCTTTTGCCTAACAAAAAACTGACCCAAAAACTGGCGCCGATTATCGCCACCAGGACAACGAAAAGAACAATGTTCTTTAACGCGCCCAAAAACCCGCTGCCTTTTTCCGGGATCATTTCCTGCTCTTCGGTATCCACGGGATCTTCAATAATGTTATTATCAAATTCTGCCATGGTGCGCTTATTTTACTATGCCCTTTCAAAGCCGTCAAGTTTTTTCAATACATCAGCTAACAAGAACAATGAGCCAGTAACTAACAAAGGAGCTTTGCCATCCCAAACATTTATTGCTTTCCGAGGAGAAGCAGCAGTTTTGATAACAATATCTTGTTTTTTTAAATAACTGGCTAACAGCTTTATCTTTTGCGCAGATTTATGGGATGACCTGGTTAAAATTATTTGCGAAGCAATTGATTTTAACTCAGCCAAAATTTTTTGATAATCCTTGTCCTGCTGACAGCCAAAAATGATATTAAACTTTTGCTTAAACATCTCCTCAATCGTCACCCTTAAGTTTTTTGCCCCAGCAGGATTATGCGCGCCGTCAACAATTACCAATGGCCTTTTAGAAACAATTTGAAATCGTCCAGGCCATTTAGTTTTTGCTAATCCTTTTTTGATCGCTGCTTTACCAACTTTAATTCCTGCCAAATTAATAGCAGAAACAGCACAAGCCGCATTTAATCCCTGATATACTCCCAATAAATTTTTCTTTCCTATGTTCTTCGCTCTACTTTCCACTTTCAACTTCGCGCTCTTCTCCTTACAAACTCTCTTAATAACTGCTAACACCTCTTTCTTCCTCTCCGCAGTAACAACAGGCACGCCAGGCTTAATAATCCCTGCTTTTTCTTTTGCAATCTTGGCCAAACTTTTTCCGAGTATCTCTATATGCTCATAATCAATATTGGTAATGATTGAAACTTCTGGCAGCAAAACATTTGTCGCATCAAGCCGACCTCCCATCCCAACCTCAACAACTGCATAATCAACTTTCTTTTTTGCAAAATACCAGAAGGCAAGTGCGGTTAAGACTTCAAAGGTGGTTGGGTGGTTTGATTGTTTGGTGGTTAGGATCTTTTTAATTTGCTTTATGCCCTCACTAAACTCTTTCCTCGAAATATCTTTACTATTTATTTTTATTCTTTCAGTAAAATCAAAAAGATGCGGTGACGTATAAAGACCAACCTTGTAACCAGCTTCTTTTAAAATCGAAGCAGTCATGGCAGCAGAGGAACCTTTGCCATTTGTCCCTGCAATGTGGATGGATTTAAATTTATTTTGCGGGTTGCCCAATTGGTCAAGCAGGAAATTAATGCGTTCCAAGCCTAGATTTATGCCAAAGCGTTCAAGAGAAGATAAAAATCTTACGTAATTCATCAAACATTAAAACAGCGGCATCATCATTAAATTATATATGAAACTGATGATGGCCCAAAGAATTGCCTGGGTCGGCGGAAACATCAATATTAAAATTAAAATAAAAAAACCAAACGGTTCTAAACGCTCAATATACTGAGAATACTCGTAAGGCAAAAGCATGGATAAGATTCTTGAACCATCTAGTGGAGGAATTGGGATTAAATTAAAAATCGCTAAGACAATATTAATCCTCACGGCAAAATTTAAAGCATAATAAACTGCTGCATAAAGACTATTAGTTGGCATAGGCAAAAATTTTAGAACACTGGCCAAAAGCCAGGCCGCAAATAAATTGGTCACGACCCCGGCCGCGCTAACATATATAGTAGCCTTTTTATAATCGCTAAAATTATATGGGTTAATTGGCACGGGTTTAGCCCAGCCAAAAATTATTGGTGAACCGCCCAGCAACAACAATACAGGCAGCAGAGTGCCAAACAAATCTAAGTGCGGAATAGGATTTAGCGTTATCCGACCATACATGCGTGCAGTTCCATCCCCCATCTTCTCAGCTACCCAACCGTGGGCTAGCTCATGGAGAATAATCGAATATAACAGTATAAAGGCTATTAATATATAGTACATAATCAGGCTCTTGGATGCGCTTTCTTATACATCCGCTTTAACCGCTCACGCGAAACTGACGTATAAATTTGCGTCGTAGCTATATCCGCATGCCCCAGCATTTCCTGAACAGACCGCAAATCAGCACCCTTTTCTAATAAATGGGTGGCAAAGGAATGCCGCAGTGTATGCGGCGATGTTTTGCCTTTGACCCCGGTAATTTTAACATATTTTTTAATGATCAGCCATAAGCCCTGGCGCCGCAAACGCTCGCCGTTTTTATCCACAAACAAAGCTTCCTTGTCCTTTTTTGGAAACTGCTGCCTTGCCTGATCAAGATATGTTTTTAACGCGGCCATAGTGATCTGGTTAATCGGCACAATGCGCTCTTTTGATCCCTTGCCGAAGCATTTGACAAATGAAACCTCAAAATTTATGTCTTTGATGTTTAAGCCGACTATTTCTGAGGCACGCATGCCGCTGGCATAAAGCATTTCCAGCAGCGCGGCGTCGCGCAAAGCGATAAATGT
>JAHIUL010000155.1 GCA_018817195.1 Candidatus Margulisiibacteriota bacterium | reverse complement strand
CTCCTTCTCCTTCTCCTTCTCCTTCTCCGCCCACTCCACCTTCTTTCGTTCAAATTCCTTTAAGCGGTTTTGCATTTTTTTATACTCATTATCAGGTATTTCTACCATATTTTTCCTCTCATAAAGGCAACGTAAAACAAAACTTAGATCCTTTGCCTAGACCTTTTGACTCAGCCCGGATACTCCCGCCATGCGCTTCAATAAAACTCTTTGCTATATATAATCCTAATCCCAGGCTTTGTTTCTTTATGATTTCTAAAAATGACCTTTGCTTTTCAGGAATCTCCCCTTCCATTCCATCCAGTAACATACTCGCGTATCCCAGTATCGAAACCAGAGGAGTCCCGAGGTCATGGGTCACAATGGACAAAAATTCACCCTTAGTCTTATTCATTTTCTTTAATTTTTCATTAGCTTCCTGAGTTTCTTTTAAAAGGGATTTTATTTCCTCCTCGGCTCGCTTGCGTTCGGTAATGTCTTCTATGACATAGACAGCTCCAACTATTCTTCCTTCTTTTCTAATAAGTGAACGATGGGGACAGATCACAAATTGCTCTCCTTTTTTATTTGTGATCTTCCACTCATGTCTACCAACCTCTTTGCCCCGAAGGAAATCCTTTAAAACCGAGAGAATCCCGGCGATATCCGCCTTAACAAGAGGAAGAATCTGCACAATGTTTTTCCCTATGACCTCTTCCCGGGTAAATCCGCCAAATTCCAGAAGCTTCGGGTTTACTTCAATTATAGTCGCCTTATTGTCCATTACCACAATACCTTCAGCCACATCCTCAAATACCGTCCTAAACTTTTCTTCGGATTCTTTGAGCGCTTCCTCCGTTTGCCCGCACCTGGTAATATCAATATCCGCGCCCCGATATCCCAGGAGATTTCCCTTTTCATCCAGGATCGGAGTTCCGCTCGTTTCCAACATTATTCTGCCGCCATTCTTGTGCAAATTTGGATTGATAAAATTCCTGAAACTTTCTTTCCTGGCAAAAACCTCAAAAGCCGCTTTCTTTAATTGCTCTCTTACCTCAGGCGCAAATAAATCATAGAAATGTTTTCTGCCGACAATTTCTTTTGGCTCAAAACCAAGCATTTTTTTAACTGCCGCTGTCAAATAAATCATCCAGGGGAACCTTGGCAAAGCCATGCCCGCGGAAAAGATGGGAAGCAGATAAAATAAAGCGTAAAGGCTGATCAGTCCGCCCCCTGAGAGGTTGGCAAGCAGGGTTAAGCAGAAAACATCCAGTAATATCGGGCAAAAGATGGATGCTGCCAATATAGAAATCCTGGGGGACTGCTGAAAATTTTTAAAGCGTTTCAAAACAAAAAAAATTATCGTATTATAGAAAAGAATAAAAAGAGCGATAAGTTCGGAATAGGCAAATTCTGTCTGCGCACCAAGCAATCTGAGAACAGGAATCCCTATGGCAAAGAGGAGCCCGACAAACCCATAACGAAAGTAAGTAATAATCAGGCCTCTGTTTATTATATTTCTGATTTCAAGATTATTTGTCATATATCTAATACTTCGGTTCACGCCCAAGCTCTTTTAAAAGTATATTTATTTCTTTTTCCAGCTCGATCATCCTGAGTTCTCTTCCCACGGCCAGATTGTGGAATTCTTCAAGTTCCACTACCTTTTCCCTTAGCTTCTCCTCCGCCTGTTTGCGCTCGGTGATGTTAAGTATGACACCGATGACACGCTCTACTTCTCCTTTATCATTGATATTCATCACACCCCGATCATGAACCCAAAGATAGCTGCCGTCACGGCACTTAAAGCGATATTCCAGGTCATAAAGACGACGGCCTTTGGCAGCGGCATCAAACTCTTTCAAAACAGCAGCTAGGTCTTGAGGATGAACTTTATCCGTCCAGCTCCTGCCATCATTTCCCATCTGTTCTTTGTCATATCCTAAAACTCTCTCGTACTCGCCACCCCAAATAACCTCATCCTTGGGGAGAATATGATCGTACACTATTTCTCCCAATGCCTCTACCAAAGATTCATTACGGAACAACAAGGCAGCCAATTCCTTTGTTCTTTCGGCAACCTGCTTTTCCAGCGATTCCTGCAATACTGTTAATTCCAAATCCCTCTTAATAAGCATCTTGACAATTTTGCTAAGTTCCTGGCTTTGCCAATCTGAATCCATTTTATTCATGTCTTACTCCCCAAATTATTCTCCAATTGCCACTAAAGCCATGGTTTCATTATGAAAGCAGGAATAACATTTAGATGGATCAAGTTGCCCTCCCAACGGAGCCTGCTCGCCATAAGTATAGAAACCAATAAGGGGCACATCGCGTCCCAGCACTTCCTGAATCGCGGAAATCTCATCTCCTATTCTGGGACCTAAAAGTTTATGTCGAGCCATACAATTGAACACAAAAATGATTTTGGGTTGTGCCCCTTTAAGTTGAGCTAAACTATTCTTTGCGGCCTCGCATGCGGCCTGGATAGCTTTCTCTTTGTCTCCCAGCATGAGACGAATTTCGGCCCCTTCCGGAATTTCAGCCGCACAGGTGATCTTTCCCTCTTTATCAGCAATAACCACATCCCTGATAAGCAACTCATCACTTCCTTCAACACTCATGCCCAGGGGATAGGTATAAGCCATTCTGGCAATGGGCTCTTTAGTAAGTTCTTCAGCGCTTTTGCCAAATGCATCTTCATAAATCTTTAGGGCGGGCTCATTATCAAGGGATTCAAGCACGGCCCCTCTACTCCTGGTTACTTTTTTAGGCAATCCGATAGGTTCCCAGCCGTGTTTTACCCCAACACCAAAGGAAAATTTTCCGAAAAATCCAACCCCCGCCACTGCATCTGTTAAGACCTCACCATCAAAATATTGATAGGTCTTTTTAAACGCAAAATCGTCTCCAGCAGATCCTCCCATGATCGGAAATCTTTGACCTAAAACATCCTGGACGCCGCGAACGATCTCCGCTCCGTTGCCATTTAATCCGTCAGGGAGCATAATAAACAAAGAAGGTTTTTTGCCGGCCTTTTCCAAAACATCCTGAGCCACGCAAGAACCAGTCTTGCGACTATCAGATTTTATCCCTTTGCCTATGCCAGTGACAAATTTAATCTGATCAGATTTAAGCGCCATGACAGCCACACCCCCGGAGCGCGGGCCTTCTGTCACAATCTCTCCGGAATCACTGCATCCAATAAGAGGCGCGTTTTTGCTGACCGACCTCACCCCTTCAAGCATTTTTTTCTGGGCTAATCTAACTGACGAAAAAACCATAACCAGATCCGCGCCGCCTCCCACTCTCTCAAAAGCTTGGGCACAGGCCTCTGCTCCCGCGGCAAAAGCGTCATCTTTTTTGCTAAATCCCACTCCGCTTTGGATTGACATATTTTATCCTCCTTCCTTTCTATATAGTTTTTTTCTTTTGAAAATCAAATATATTTCCTTATTATTTTTACTAACTCTTCCGGATCGAAAGGCTTTGCAATATATCCGTCTGCTCCCAGGTCTTTGCCCTTTTTAATGCTATCTCCTGAATCGCACACCGAAACAATGACGATTGGTGTTTTTGCGGTTTCCGGGTCAGACTTTAGTTTGGCGCATACTTCAAACCCATCCATCTCGGGCATCATGATATCTAATAGAATTAGATTGGGGGATTCTGCCTTGGCTTTTGCTATGCCCGTTTTCCCATCAGCGGCAACCATAACATTTATCCCTTCCATTTTCAGGATATTTGCTATCATCTGGGAAGTTACGGGATGGTCCTCAATAATTAATATCTTTTGATTTTGCTTAGGCATTACTTTAGCACCCATTAAAACACCCTCTTAAGCTTTTAAGAAATTGGCAAGGTAAAAATAAATTTGCTTCCCGCTCCCAATCCCTTGGACTCAGCCCAAATTCTTCCTTGATGGGCTTCAACAATTTCTTTGGCAACGGTAAGTCCCATGCCTATCCCCCCGCTCGAACGATTATAGGAGCTATCTATTTGATAGAATTTATCAAATATTTTTTCTCGGTGTTGGGGGGCAATTCCGATTCCGGTGTCGGCAACTGCCACCTTAATTCGCTTGTCTTCAGCTTTAATTGTAACCTCAGCAGATCCTTTGCTTGGGCTGAATTTAAGGGCGTTTCCCAGCAGATTGTCCATAACCCGCAGCAGCTTCTTCTTGTCTGCCATAAGGGCGATTGGTTTGGATGGATAATTTACCTTAATTTTCATTAGCTTATCAGAGAACGCAGTGGCTAATGCCTCTATGCTTTCTTTAATGATTGCGTCAAGAAAGGTTGGTTCTTTTTGAATTTCCAGGGGCTTGCCCGATTCAATACGAGAGATATCAAGCACACAATCAATTAAATTTTGCAGGTGATTGCTTTGATTTAAAATGATGGTCAAAGCTTCCCTTTGTTTTGGGTCTATTTCTCCTAATTTCCCATCTAAAAGCAGTGAGAGATACCCTTTGATGGGGGTAAGAGGGGTACGCAGCTCATGACTGACAACGGATAGAAATTTGCTTTTGAGCTGATCAACTTTTTTTAGTTCGGTAATATCTTTTAGGATCCCAGAGATGCCAATGATATTAGCGGCAGAATCCCGAATCGAAGAAAGGGTTAATAAGAGAGGAATTTCTTTTCCGCTTTTATTTCTCTTAAGCATTTCAATGGCTTTAACCTTTTCTGCGCGAAAAACTTTATTTATTAACTGTCTGATTTCACTTTCTATAAAGAAGGGAGGGATTTTCCCGATTACCTCAGCGGAAGTATAATTGAAAATAGTTTTGGCTCCTTCATTCCAGGAAAGAATTACACCGCTGAGGTCCATGGTAAAAATAGCATCGTCACTTCCCTGCACCAGACTGTTTAAATAATCGCGAGTTTCAGTTATATCTCGATAAAGCTTAGCATTCTCGATAGCAATAGCTGCTTCAGAAGCCATGGTAAGCAGGAGTTCTATATCATCAGGGCTATAGAGTTCTCCGGATAGTTTTTCACCGAGGTTAAAAATACCAACTAGTTTTCCCTTAAGAAAGGAAGGAATGGATAGCGCTGCTTCAAAATGCTCCATCTCCATCTGGATCTGGGTTAATCTTTTTTTCTCTTCCGGCGGGGTGAGATGGCTCTGCAGCGTATCCTTAACCTCGTCCAGGACAACCGCATCCTTTTTTTCCTCCAGATAAGTAACTAATGGATCATTAAGTGAAAGTCTTATTCCACTTATAACATTCGGCAGACCGTTTGTTTTCTTAACTACATACTGGTCTTCTTTTTCTTCTAAAAGCAGTATCGAGGCATTTTTAATGCACATAACCCGAATGATGGTTCTGTCGATGAGACGGAAGAGCGTGTGAAGATCAGTAACCGAAACTATCATGCGGGTAATCTCTTTGATCACTTTCTGATACTCAACCATTTGGCGGAAGAATATCTGATCAGTAACCTTCTGCACGCGATCACGGACCGGAACAAATGTGACTGCAATTATCAAAGTTGCCGGGATTACCGACCAAAAAGAATAATAGCCGAAAAGTAACCGGGAAAGGAACTCGAATCCGATAACCACTAATACATAAACAAAAGTAATGGCTGTGGTTATTAAACTGTAGGCAGTAGTTTTTTTAATGACCAAAGCTATATCCATAAGGCGGTATTTGAGGATGGCATAGGCTGTAAAGCCTATCATAAAAATACTCGCCAAGGGGCCCAAGTAATAGAACCTATTAATACCGATGACTGAGACCAGGATAACGTTAGATAAAACACCGATGGTAATGGTAGTTAAAAAACCCATAACAAAATATTTATATCTTATCTGATCAATCCTGGTTGAAGAATAATATCTCGAATATAGAGCAATCACAGAAAAGAGAAAATAAACCAAACAATATAAAGTATAAAAAATATTTACTGGCCCGAATTTAAGAAGAACGCCCCCCGCTTGGTAGTTCGCCTCCAGGATCAAATTTGTCGGGGTCAAAAACAATAAGGCCAAGGGCGGGATCGCCAGAAGAAAAACATATTTTCTCGGTAAAGTTATCTTAAAAGAAGGAAAAGAAAAACTAAAAAGTAAGATGAGGTAAAATATGGGTATCCCTATATAGAAAGCGGCCTTGGCAAAACTTATTATGAGAAGGGACGACAGCCCCAGGGTTGTGGTCCCTACGAAGATACACCAGAGCGACATCCAAAAACTGAGCAGAGAAAAAAGAATGCTGGTATGAGATCTTTTACCATTGATCAGAACTATTGCCGCGAGCGTAAGATTAGCGATTCCCACCAGAAACAGTGGCATCGCGACAATTGGGTAAGGTTCAAAAAAGATCATTTCAATCTTACTTTAAATAATTCAGGAAAAACCCTCCGAACATCCATTTGCTGGATTCAATTGTCATGCAGGCTAAAAGCTGACCGGGTGTGAACATTTTTTTCTTCAACATATCGTCCAGACCGATCATGATGGTCGCGCCCCCGCTGTAGCCTTTTTCCCTTACCGCGCTGAACCATTTTTCAGGGGCAAGGCCAAACTCTTTATCAAAAACACTTCTCGCCTGGTTCAGCATTTTGTTGGAAGGGATGGTAGCGATCAAGTAATCCAATTTTTTGGGATCAACTTCCGCCTGCTCAGCCATTCTCTTAAAACCATTTACAAAGAAATATTCTGATTTGTTAACCACCGTGCTGTAATCCTGGCCAAGATGATGCAAGCCTTTTTCATAGGTCTCTTGAAGGTTCAAATTTTTGGCGCCCAGATACATCCACATTGCCGGCTCCCAGTCCAGGCCCACCGATTCATTATACACATCCAGGATTTGCATCCCATTTTCCACTTTATCATGCCCTTTAAGCACAAAAGCTGCCGCGCTGTCAGAAAGGAACCAGCGTAAAAGCAGGTTTTCAGGCTTGATCTTCGCTTGATTGTAATAAGTATTGATCAGGAATGAGGAAGAAAGCTGGGAATAAAGGACCAAAGCATTCTTAAACCGCCCCAAACGTATACCATCATAGCCAATTTGTAAAGCCTTGGTAGCTCCGCCGCAATTGGAATGAATCTCAAACTCCTGACACTTCGCGATCCTTAATTCCTGTTGGATCAATGTCGAAATTGGGGGCGTTTGATATTCTGGAACAGGTGTTGCAATTATTATGGCTTCAACTTCTTGGCTATCCATATTCGCGCTTTGCAATGCTCTTCTTGAAGCCTTAGTCGCAAGGGTCAGGATACTCTCATTAATTTTTTTTGTTACGGGATCAACCGCAAAATGGCAGGTATCAATCCCAATTAATTCTTTCATGCTCGGACGAAGCTTTTCTATCAACTTTTTCATGCGGGGAGGAGCATCATCGAGGTAGCCGATCACTTTTTCAATTTCATCAAACTTTACCGGATCTCCAGGGAGATAAACACCAGTGGAAACAAGTTCAACCTCTTTTAATTTGCTCATTGGCAAGTGCTCCTTTTTTTAAAGTTTAAAATGAGTTATAATATTTAAAATTTATTATAAAGGAAATAAAAATGAATTTCAACCGTTTTTCTGATCTGTTTGAAAGATCCGCTTGCAATCCCCGCTTAGGATCCGATATCATGGACTTTGCTCCTCCTTCCTCTCCCCACCAAAAGATCGCCAGAGCCTATGACAAAGCTTCAGAAAAATATGACAACTATGTAACAGGTGATAATTTTTTACTTAAGATATTGAAAAAAATCGCACTGGGACTGGACAAGGAGGCGGAGATCGAGTGCCGCAATATCATAAGAAAGATGCTTTCCCAGATCCGGGAAGGAACGGTACTCGATATCCCAGCCGGAACCGGTCTTTTCACCTTCGAAGAGTATTTAAAACATCCAAATATACTATTTATCGCGGCAGAGTATTCTTGGGGCATGCTGAAACAGGCCCACAAAAAGATCAAAGAATTAGGCGCAAAAAATATACTGCTGGTCCGAGCAGACGTAGGCAATCTGCCCTTTAAAACCGCCTGTTTCGATGCGGTGCTCTGTTTGAACGGAATTCATTCCTTTCCTGAAAAGGAGAAAGCCATTACTGAAATGTCTCGGGTCCTAAAAAATAATAAAAGCTTGCATGGCTCTTTAATTCTTCGGGGAGAAAGATGGTTAACAGATCTGATCTTGGAAACTGCTTACTATCGCCTGCTCTGGTTCACCCGCCCAGCTCTATCCAGAAAGGAATTTCTTGAGGTGTTGCAAAGAAACAGGCTTAAAACAAGTTCTTTAAAACTTATAAAAGCCGCCGCCGCATTTGAGGCAACGAAAATTATATGATTCTCTAAAGTTTCGACAGGTTTTAACTTTGTCAAGAAACATGTTTTTTTATTATATCAATCAAGTCTGAAATCTCAAAGGGTTTCAAGAGAACATCGTCTGCTCCGGCAGAAGTGCATTTTTCCACAATATCCGGAACGTCAAAAGCAGTCGTCGCCACAACTGCTATGTTCTGGGTTTTAGGGTTTGATTTGATCCTCCGACAAACCTCAAAACCATCTATGCGGGGAAGCATGATATCCAAAAGTATAATGTCAAAATTCTGCCGGGCAAGTATTTCAAAGGCTTGTTCCCCGGTCTCTGCCGTTTTAACCTTGTACCCTATCCCCTCAAAAACTGTCCGCATCATTTCTAAGGTCTCGGGATAATCCTCTATTATAAGAATAGACTTACCCATGGCTGGTTTTCTCCTTCTTAATATTTTTAAAATCCTGCAATTTAGCCGCCTCAACTTCTTCGCTATAGGCATTAATATCTTTATCGTCAATATAGGTCTTATTGGCTCGCATCGCTTGAGTAACAACCCAGTCACAAATCTTTAAAATCCCTCGCGGAATGCCATAGCTTAGATCGTAAATTTTATCAACGGCTGAGGCGCTGAAAGGCCCAAGCCCCTTTCCCCCCGCATTGACAATTCTCTTTAATATCAATTCTTTTGTTTCTTCCTGTGTTAACGAACCCAAAAGTATGCTTTCTACAATCCGGTCAAAGAGAGCCGGCAAATCACGCTTCAATTTCTCACGCGCTTGAGGCAGCCCGGCCATCAGTAGATAAATATTTGGCAAATCCCCCAAAGTCCTTAAAAATTGCTCGAACTCTTCTTTAAACTCGTGCGCTTCATCCAGGAGCAGCAGAATATTTCGCTTATACTTCTTGCACAATTCCTGAAATTCATACACAGAATACTTCCTTGTTTGATTTGTTTTCTTAGCAATGGTTGCTGAAATCAAATCAATTAATTCGTCCGGCCGTACGGGAGGCCGAAGAATATAAATGGTTTCAAATTTATCTTTCAAGTTTTTCTCCAGCCACTGCAGCAGGGTAGTTTTACCCGTCCCTAACCCGCCGATAACCAAAATATGTCCGCTTAAAATATTAAGTTTCTCAATGATAATGGAAATTTCCGTCTGGTGACCGGTATAAACATCCG
>JAHIUL010000154.1 GCA_018817195.1 Candidatus Margulisiibacteriota bacterium | reverse complement strand
TCTGTTCCGCCAGTAATAGCCTGGATAGAATAATCAACCAGGCTTGCTTTAACCTTTGTCAGCTCTTCAATTGCCTTATAAACAGCATCAACCGGCCCAGCTCCAGTGGTGGTTTTTTTCAGTTCTTTACCTTTATAAGTTAGTTTGATGCTGGCAGTTGGCTGAGTATTAGTGCCTGATTTGATCTCAATTGTTTCAATTTTATAATCTTCTGGCACAATGTAAACTTCCTCAGCCACGATAATCTCAAGATCACGTTCTGAAACATCTTTTTTCTTATCAGCCACTTTAAGGAAGCGCTGGTACGCTTTTTCAAGTGAATCCTTGTCCAGCTCATATCCCATATCGCTTATCTTCTTCTGCAGCGCGTGGCGGCCAGAATGTTTACCCATGACAATCTTTGATTCTGTTAGGCCAATATCCTGAGGTTTCATGATTTCGTAAGTTTCACGAGCTCTGAGCACTCCGTGTTGATGAATTCCAGCTTCGTGGGCAAAGGCATTAGCGCCAACAATGGCTTTATTAGGTTGTACCATCAGTCCGGTCAGGTTTGAAACCAGGCGGCTGGCTTTATAGATTTCCTGAGTATTGATCTTGGTTTCACAATCGAAGAAATCCTTGCGGGTTTTAATTGCCATAACAACTTCTTCAAGTGAAGCATTACCAGCGCGTTCGCCAATACCGTTAATAGTACATTCAACTTGATCGGCACCGGCTCTAACAGCTGCCAGTGAATTAGCTACAGCCAGGCCAAGGTCGTTGTGCACGTGGACGCTGATAGTAACATTCTTTTCTTTAATTTGAGGAACGTTTTTAATAATACCTTCAATTAGTTGGCCATATTCCCAGGGTGAAGTGTAGCCAACTGTGTCAGGAATATTAACAGTTTGCGCGCCTGCATCAATTACAGCGGCAACAACTTTGTAAAGAAATTCTGGTTCAGACCGGCCGGCGTCTTCTGGTGAAAATTCTACATCAGGGCAGAGCGAACGGGCAAATTTAACCATTTCAACCGCTGCTTCCAAAACTTTCTCCGGCTTCATTTTGAGTTTCTTTTCCATGTGAATAGGGGACGTGGCGATAAATGTATGAATTCTTGGTTTATCACAATATTTGACTGCATCCCAGGCACGCTGGATATCTTCCTTTTTTGTTCTAGCCAGGGAACAAATTGAAGGACCCTTGATTTGCTGGGCAATAGCTTTTATTGCATCAAAGTCGCCTTGTGAAGCGATGGCAAACCCAGCCTCAATTACATCAACATTGAGCTTGGCCAGCTGTCTGGCTATCTCCAGCTTTTCTTCAGGATTAAGCGAGGCTCCCGGGCATTGTTCGCCGTCGCGAAGTGTAGTGTCAAATATTTTAATAATACGACTCATGAATTTATCCTCCTGGAATGGGATATATTAACATTGCTGGGGAAAATTTGCAATCTATCCGCTGATGCTCATGCCTGAAACTAATAACGTAGGAGAACCAACCGCAGCAAAAAAGCGCAGATCTGACCCAACAGCGTCAACTGCCTTCAGCATATCAATTAAATTCCCTGCAATAGTTACTCCGCGCACTGGAAAGGTTTTTTGGCCGTTTTCAATCATAACCCCGGCTGCGCCGACTGAAAAGTCGCCAGAAATAGGATTTGCAGTGTGGATTCCCATAACGCGAGTGATATACAAACCTTTTTTAATTGATTTAATCATCTGCTCAGGTTTATGTTGATTAGCCGGGATATAAAAATTAGTTGTACCTACACTTGGTTGACCTTTGAAAGAAGCCCGGCTGGCGTTGCCTGTTGATTTTGTTTTGCCCTTGTTAGCAGTATATGTATTGTAAAGAAATGTTTTTAACATGCCCTTATCAATTAGTTTAGTTTCCTGCGTTGGAACACCTTCTCCGTCAAATGGGCTGGTATCTAATCCACCAGGCAGGCGGCCGTTATCAATAATGTTTAAAACATCTGAGCTGACCCTCTGGCCAAGTTTATCCGCAAAAAGTGATTTACCTTTTTGCGCGTCATCAGCGGATAACATTGAACTCAATATTCCCAGGATTGAAGTCCCGACAAATGGATCAAAAACCAAGGGGATATTCTGGCTCGGGATGGATTTTGCGCCAAGCATCATACAAGCTTTTTCAGCAGCTTCCTGACCAATTTTATCAGCGGCTAAATCAGCAAATTTTTTAACATAATCCATGCCAAAGCCCATTTCCATTGTACCGTCATTTGTCGCAATTACTTGGGCTGAAGCACCACACAAATTACTTTTAAACTTGCCGCTAAAACCATTTGAGTTGACCAGCCAAACTTCGACTTCGCTGTCAGAGTAGGAGACGTTCTGGGTTTTTTTAATGCGTTTATCAGTTGAGTAGGCGGTTTGTTCGATTTGGAGGGCAAGTTCAATCTTTTTTTCAACGGAAGTTTCTATAATCGCTCTATCATATAATCCTGCACTACTTTCTGCCTGCACTACTATGCCCCTAGGCAAACCATTAAACTCATCAACTTCAGCGTTCTTGGCATTGTGGATTGCCTGGTCAATTGTTTCTTCTAGAATATCTTCATCAAAATCTGATGTAAATGCAAATCCCAATCTTTTGTCTTTAATAACCCTAATACCTAACCCCTGGTCCGTAACACCATCAATCGATTCAACTTTTTGGTCAAGAACATCGATCTGCAGGGTTTTAGATGAGGTAAAATAAACTTCCGCCTGGTCAACGTTACGTTTGAGGATTTTTTCTAATATTTCTTTGGGATTTAATTCGTCATTTGTCATTGATTAATTCGTCATTGATTACTGCGCCTGCACCGCTGTAATTGCCACGACATTCACAATATCATCAATACTACAGCCGCGTGAGAGGTCGTTAACTGGCTTGGCTTCACCTTGGAAGATCGGGCCATAAGCTTTTG
>JAHIUL010000153.1 GCA_018817195.1 Candidatus Margulisiibacteriota bacterium | reverse complement strand
TTTTATCAACCGCCTCAATCAGCAAGTCAAACGGGCCTTTATAAACATCTAAATTAACCTGATAAGCTAATTCCTCTGTCATATCAGCCCCATAGCTTTTTTCGCTTCCAATAAGGATTTTGCCGCAATCTTTTTGGCTTTGGCAGCGCCATCTTGCAAAATTTTATCGATCTGACCTCTGTCCTCTGTCAACTGTGCTCTTTTTTTATGTATCGGCGCCATATAATCAATCAAAACCTGGGCTAACTGCTTTTTGCAGGCAACACACCCGCGCTTGGCTTCTTTGCATTCTGATGCAACAACATCAGTTAAGTCTTTGCCAAACACTTTATAAAAGTCATAAACAGAACAAACTTCTGGGTGGCCCTTATCTTCCTTCTTAATCCTGGCTGGGTCTGTGATCATGGTTGAAACTTTTTTCTTAATAACATCCGGCGGATCAGAAATAGCTATAGTGTTGTTGTAAGATTTGCTCATTTTTCTACCGTCAAGTCCCGGCAAGGTGGGAAATTGCGTTAACAGGTCTTTGGGTTCAGGGAAAATATTACCGTAAAAGTTATTAAAACGCCTGGCAATTTCCCTGGTCAATTCAATATGAGGCAGCTGGTCCTGGCCAACCGGGACAAAGTCCGCCTTATAAATTAAAATGTCTGCCGCCTGCAGCACCGGGTAGCCAAGAAACCCATAGGTCCCCAGGTCTTTGCCTTTTAACTCCTCAATCTTGCTTTTGTAAGTCGGTACCCTTTCCAGCCACGGCACAGGAGTTACCATGGAAAATAAAAGGTGAAGTTCGGCATGCTCCATCAGGTCAGACTGCTTAAAAAGCACGCATTTTTTAGGGTCGATTCCCGAGGCCAAAAGATCAATTGCCACGCCCTGGATATCATCTTTTAAATTTTTTGGATCATCATAAGTGGAAGTTAAGGCATGAAGGTCAGCAATAAAAAAGAAGCACTCATATTTGTCCTGGAGCTTAACCCAATTTTCTATCGCCCCGATCAAATTACCTAAATGCAGCTTGCCTGTGGGTTGAATGCCGGATAGTACTCTTTTCTTAAGTTTTGCGTTTTGCATTTTGAATTTTTATTATAACATATCTGGTTTTGCATTAAAATAACGCAAAGTATACTCAGTTACTTCCTTAAATACCGGGGCGCAAACCGTTTCCGCCCAGATACTTGTCCTTGGCTCATCAACAATAACCAAGGTTATGACCCTGGGATTATCAAACGGGGCAAAACCGATAAATGAAGTAATATACCGGTCCTTCATATAACCGCGGCCGTTAGGCGCGACTTTTTGGGCTGTGCCGGTTTTACCGCAAACCGCAAAATTTTCTATTTCCGCCTTTTTGCCTGTGCCTTTTAAGACCACATTTCTCATTAAACCCTTGACCTGATCCGCCACCTTGGCAGAAATAACTCTCTCTTTTTTATCCTGGGCAAAGACTTTGATAAACTTGCCGTCATTGCTTTCAATCCTTTTTATCAAAATTGGTTTAACCAAAACACCTTGGTTAGCAAAAACAGAAAAAGCAGAAATTAATTGCAGCGGTGTCACCGCAATGCTCTGGCCAAAACTAATCATGCCAATATCCGGCTTATACCATCTCTTCCAATGCCGCAAAATGCCGCGTGACTCTCCCCACAAGCCAAAATCAGTACGCTGGCCAAAGCCAAAGGCTTTGATATAATTATAAAAATGATTGGGCCCGAGCAGCAAGCCAAGCTGGGCAGAACAGGTATTGATTGACTGCTCCAGCATCTCAGAAATAGAAACTGTTCGGCCCAGCCAATCGATTTTGTGGGAATTTTCTATTACCTTACCTCCCACAGTAATCCTATCCATTGATTTTAATCTTGTCTTAAGCGTTGCCGCCCCTTGCTCCAACGCGGCTGCAACAGTAATTACTTTAAAAGTCGATCCCGGCTCAAAAGGATCTAAATAACGCGGATGCCATAATTTACGGTCATATTTAGAATAAGCATTTGGATTGAAATCAGGTTTGCTGGCCAAGGCCAACAATTCCCCCGTCTGCGCGTCCATAACAATACACATGCCTGATTTTGCCCTGGTCTCTTTAATTTGCCGCTCAAGCTCACGCTCTGCCACATATTGGATGTTCTGGTCAATCGTTAATGTTATTTGCATGCCGTCAACGCCAGGCCTCAGCTCGCGCAAGGCGCCGTAAAGCTCTCTGCCCCTGGGATCGCTTTCTGTAATCAGCCTGCCTTCCTGTCCCCTCAAAAACTCGTCACAAGACCCTTCAAATCCTGACAGGCCCTGATTATCCACCCCAACAAAACCAATAATTTGCGCAGCCAGATTATTTTTTGGATAAACCCTCTTTTTTTCTTTAATGATGCTGAGGTTCTTGGGATCTTCTTTTTGGTATTTTTGCGCATCGCTTAAAGCCAGCTTGCGCTGCAGCCAGCCTTTCCGGTGCTCGTAAACAGAGTAACTGTCAATTGACGTGGCTAAGAGATCGCCATTACGGTCCAAGATATCGCCGCGCTGAGCAGCCAGATTGATTAAACGAGTTCTCTGTTCATGGGATATCTTTTCGTAGAAATTGTGGCGAATTATCTGAAGATCAACTAAGCGGATAATAACCACCACAAACAAAACAACAAAAACTATTAGTAATGATAGTATGCGCTTCTGGTTTTCCATTTTAATTGCCGCACAAAGAGCTTAGCAAAAGCTCAAAGGTGGTTAATTGGTCTTCCCCGCTTTTTAGCTTAAGGCCGGTTTGCAAAATCAGCTCTAAATCTGCGACTAGTTCTGGCACTTTAAATTTCCCTGATTTTGCAAGGCATTTTTTAACAAAATACGGGTTCGCCCCAATAGTCTGGGCAACTTTAAAAGGATTATTTACACTGCGCGGCACACTTTTTACCTGCAGGATTGTGCGGTACTGGGTTGCCAGCAAGCCCAGCAAACCAAAAAGGTCTGCCTTGTTTTTATAAAGTATTCTGAAAAACTTAAGCGACTGCTTGAGGTCTTTATCAATGATTGAATTAGCCAAAGCAAATGTATTGATGTCACCCGGCGAAGCTAAGGCGGCAACATCTTCCCGCCTGATTGTTTTTGTGTCGCCAATATAGGTAATTAGTTTTTCAATTTCGCTGGAAAGCTTGCGTAGACTATTGCCACATATTTGCTGTAAATCTTCAGCCGCTGTCCGATCAATCTCTTTATTTAAGCCTTTTACCTGCCTGGTTATCCAGTCAACAACCTTATCCTGTTCCCATTCAGCAAATGCCTGGAACTCACTGACCTCTCCCAACTTATCCAATGCCTTATAAAGCTTGGACCGCTTATCAACTTTATCAGCCCAAAAAACCACTTTAGTGCCAGCCGGCAAATCTTTAAGATGAGGTACAACTTTATCCCATTCCTTATGTTTCAAGTCAACTT
>JAHIUL010000152.1 GCA_018817195.1 Candidatus Margulisiibacteriota bacterium | reverse complement strand
AACCTTGGGTTAGCCCGTAAAATAAGGTAAATGAGGAATTCCCGATTTCGCCCTCGCCGCTTAAAATTAAAAAACTGAAATTATTTGAATAGACCAACGATAAGAAATTAGTGATTAATAAATCAAAGGGGATCTGCCATGGGACTAACAGGCATTAGAAATCTGCAACACCTAAGAATGTATACCATGCCTACTATCACTACCGGTAGAAAACAGCTTGAGGCCCTGGGCTTACGGAAGCTTGCCGGATCCGTAGCCAGAGCGATAAAACAACTAGGGGCAAGAGAAATCCTTGTTGATAAAACTGCCGCACGAATACTTGTGCATTTGGATGCTGAACAAATAACTGGATCGTTTAGTTCTCTGGAGGACTTTCTAAATTCAGATATGCTTCAGGAAATAGAAACAGCTACAGTTAGCGGCAGAAAAAAAGCTGGAGTAAGAATAAGGTCCCTTGAATGCCAGAAAATAGTGTTTATGGTAGGCAACAAAGTTAACTGGCCATTATTTCATGATTTTGTCATTGTAAACCTTCATGAAAATGATCCGGAAGTGGATCCCTGGAAAGGGAGCAGCACAACCGCTTTCAATGATGAAAGTTCCTACAGTACTGCTAAACCCACTTCCCGGCGCAAGGGTTCTGAGTAGAGGGATCCATGCCATTTACTCCCGTCTATAATTAAGGTAAAATCTTAATATATGGAAGCCTCAGGTATAAAAATCCTGCCAGAAGACCTCATCAATAAAATCGCAGCTGGAGAAGTGGTTGAACGGCCGGCTTCAGTAGTTAAAGAGCTAATTGAAAACTCAATTGACGCTGGCGCAACACAAATCAAAGTTGAAATCCAAAGCGCCGGCAGAAAACTAATCCGCGTATCAGACAACGGTCACGGAATGACCAAAGATGAAGTTAAACTTTCAATTGAACGGCACACAACTTCAAAAATTAATAAATTAGATGATCTCTTCAACATTCAATCGTTGGGCTTTCGCGGCGAAGCCCTGCCTTCGATTGCCAGTGTTTCTGTTTTGGAGATTAGAAGCAAGGCTGATAAAAGTGATGCAGGATGCTTGCTACTGGTTGAGGGTGGCAAAACTATTAAGCAGGGAGAGATCGGTTGTCCAGTTGGCACAACTATCAGCGTAAAGGACTTGTTCTTCAATACGCCGGCGCGCAAGAAGTTTTTGAAATCGCCTGCCACAGAAATGGGCCACATCGGCAACATTATTTCCATGTATGCTTTAGTAAATCCGCAAATTGCTTTTGAGTTTGTTTCTGACGGAAAACCGCTGCTTATTACATCAGGCTCTGGCCAATTGCTTGATGCTGTCGTCTCAATTTACGGCGCTGATATTGCCAAGGGCTTAGTTAAAGTTGAGCATGAATTTGCCTCAGGCAAAATATCCGGCTACATCAGCCAGCCGACTCTAAGTCGAATTGATAAATCATACGAAAACTTTTTTGTTAATAAACGCTACGTGCGCAACTTCTTACTTAACCGCGCTTTAGAAGACGCTTACCGGACCCTAATACCCAACAGCCGTTATCCAATAGCCATTCTCTTTATTGAAATCAACCCTAAACAAGTTGACGTCAATGTCCATCCGGCTAAACGCGAAATCAAATTCGTCAAAACGCAGGAGGTTATGGAAGCAATCCGCAGCGCTGTTAGCAAAAACCTAGAAACAAAACCCGCCAACCCCTCGACAGAGCTCGGGGCAAGCCCGTCAACTAAACAATGGCAGCCCGAGATGGCAGAAATACTATTTCCTGTTGCGGGTGACGGGTTACAAGTTACGAGTGAAGAAATTCATATAGAGATCGATGCTGAACAACCCCTAACTCCCCTCTACCAATTCAAAAACACTTACATTATATGTACAGATGGTCAGGAACTTGTTTTAATTGATCAACATGCAGCGCATGAACGAATTCTATACGATGAACTTAGAACACAGAGCACAGAACACCGAGCACAGGAATTATTAATACCGGAAACAATAGAAACAAACCCAAAGGAAATGCTTGTTTTACAAGAAAATTTAGACTATCTAAAAAATATGGGCTTTGATCTTGAGGAATTTGGTAATAATTCTTTTATTTTGCGTTCTGTTCCAGCATTAGCCAGTAAAGGTTCGCCTAAACAATTATTAACAGACATACTTTCCGAGCTGCAAGAGTTAGGCAAATCAGTTCAATTGGAAGTTAAACAAGAAAACATCCGCAAGTTAATTGCCTGTCATGGAGCGATCAAGGCAGGCGACCAATTGACTCTTCAGGAAATGAACCAATTGATAAAAGACCTGTATACAACTGAAAATCCCCTCACCTGCCCCCACGGCCGGCCGACCATGATTAGGATTACGGAAGAAGATCTGGCCAAGAGATTTGGACGATAGGCTTGCCCTGAGCTTGTCGAAGGGTGTCGAAATCCTGACACCTGGGATAGAGCGAAGATATTAGAGCAAAGAGCGTAGGATGCGAGATTTTTGTCGTTCTTATAATAATAAATTCCTATGCTCTAACTTCTACGTTCTAATCTCTACCCCTGGTAATAACCTTGCTCTATTTGACAATAGATGTCCCCCTCTGCTACCATGACTAAGTTTGAGGAGATGAAATGGCGAAAAAATTAGTAATCGTAGAGTCCCCTGCTAAGGCCAGGACCTTAAAGAAGTTCTTGGGCAAGGATTTT
>JAHIUL010000151.1 GCA_018817195.1 Candidatus Margulisiibacteriota bacterium | reverse complement strand
GAAAAAATGGGCTTAGGCCTGGGCAGCTTTGCGCACGAGGATCCCACCTTTAAAATGAGCTATAACTCGGAGACAAAAGAAACTGTAATTTCAGGGATGGGGGATGTCCATCTTGAAGTGATCCTAAAGCGGATCAAGGAAAGATACAATATTGACATTGAGATTGGCGAGCCCAGGATACCCTATAAAGAGGCTATTGTTGGCAAAGCCAAAGGCCAGGGCAAATACAAGAAACAAACCGGCGGCCGCGGCCAATACGGCGACACCTGGCTGGAAATTGAGCCACTGCCCCGGGGCAAGAGCTTTGAGTTTGTTAATAAGATTGTTGGCGGCGCAATCCCCAAAAATTACATCCCCTCAGTTGAAAAAGGCATAAAAGAAGCTATGGCAGGCGGGGTAATCGCCGGCTATCCAGTGGTTGACCTTAAGGTTACCTTGTTTGATGGTTCCTATCATGAAGTTGACTCTTCAGATATGGCCTTTAAAATTGCCGCGTCCATGGGCTTTAAGAAAATTTTCCAAGATGCCAAGCCAATCCTGCTCGAACCAATTGTGGAAATAACAGTTAATGTGCCGCCTGAATTTGTGGGTGAAGTTACCGGCGACCTAAATAAACGGCGCGGCCGGGTGTCAAATATTGAGGCTGACAAAGTTGTCGCTCTGGTTCCCCAGGGTGAAATCTCTAAATATGCTACTGACCTGCGGTCGTTTACTCATGGCCAGGGCACTTTTAGCACAAAATTCTCACACTATGAGCAGGTGCCGCCGCAAACCCAGCAAAAACTGGTGTCCATCTACCAAAAAATGAAAGAAGAAGGAGGTGTAGAACGAGCCAAATAGTCAGCAAATGTCTGCAAAGGAGGAATGATTCCAATGCACACAAGTGAATGTTCCGTAATTAAAGAATTGCCCAAGACCGTAAACCTCGCCAGCACTAAAGAACGAAAACAGTTAGACGAACTCGGAAAGAAGATTGCCTCTCAAGAAAATTTACATTACGAAGGATATGTTGCGTTTACCGACGCGCCGTATTCATTAGACCAGGCCAAAGCAACATTATTTTTTGATTAAACTATCAGGAATTAATTAAAGTTTAACCAGGGTTGCGTCTGAGATACCTTCTATCTTGGCCAGCTCTTTTAAGACTTTGTCTGAGACCGCAGAGTCGACATTAAGCACCATTACTGCCTTTTGGCCTACTTTGATGCGGCCGACATCCATTGAGGCAATATTAATATCATGCTTGCCCAAGAAAGTCCCTACCTTGCCAATCATGCCAGGCTTGTCAATATTAGAGATTATCAGCATATAACCAGCGGGATCAGCATCAACCCGAAAACCATCAATTACAACCAACCTGTCTCCCACACCCTCAAAAACTGACCCGCCAACTTCACGGTCGCCTTTTGATGTTTTGACTTTAACCGAAATCAAATTAGCAAAATCCTTGGCTTCGTTGCTCTTGCTTTCTGTAATTTCAATGCCGCGCTCTTTGGCAATTAAAGGCGCATTAACAAAATTAACAACCACATCCATGGCTGGAGTTAACAAGCCTTTTAAAACTGTAGTAGTTAACGGAGAAACATCTTTTTCTGCAATTTCCCCTGAATAATTAACTTCTACTTTAGAAACTGCACCAGTCACAATCTGGCCAGCCAAAGCTCCGATTTTTTCCGCAATACCCATAAAGGATTTTACAGGGGCAATAGTTTCCGGCTTCATTGAAGGAATATTTACCGCAGAACGGGCTGAACCACCTTTTAACACTTCGATAATTTGCTCAACCACATCAACAGCCACGTTAACCTGGGCTTCAACAGTGGAAGCGCCAAGGTGAGGCGTGACAACTACGTTATCCAAGGTTAAAAGAGGACTGTCAGCTGGCAAAGGCTCTTTTTCAAATACATCTAAAGCCGCGGCCGCAACATGGCCGCTCTTTAAGGCGTCATAGAGGTCTTTTTCATTGATAATGCCGCCGCGCGCCACGTTAACAATGCGCACACCCTTTTTCATAGTAGCAATTGATTTGGCATTGATCATATTAGCTGTTTCTTTGGTTTTAGGAAT
>JAHIUL010000150.1 GCA_018817195.1 Candidatus Margulisiibacteriota bacterium | reverse complement strand
TTTGATTGCAAAGAATAACTACGCGGCCGGATCAAGCGGCGGCAAGGCCGGCTATAACGAAGTTACCTGGGACGGCAAATCAAGCTCCGGCGCCTATGTGGGCAACGGGCTTTACGTCTTTTTAATTATTGCAGACGGTAAAGTGGTGCAAAACGGTAAAGGTAAAATTGCCGTATTTAAACAATGATTAAAAGATTATTAATTATTACTATTCTTTGTTTTAGTGCTAACCTGCCAGTCCTGGCAGTTAGCGGCACGTCTTTTGACCCCAGCACCAGTATTTACAGCGCAAGAGAACTTGGCATGGGCGGAGTCTCAATTGCTTTTTCCGATGACGCCAATGGTGTTTTTAATAACCCGGCTGGGCTAACAGGCATCAAATTCCCTCAACTCTCTGGCTCATCACGCAGGATAATTCTTGATGAAACTCAATACTCACTATTGTCCTGGGCCATGCCAAGTGACTGGGGCATTTTTGGCTTTGGGTTTTCCGGTGTAAACACTGGAGGATCACTCGCCACTCAGCGCGACCCTGCTACAAACAGGATTATCATAGATCCCAGCCGTGAGGCTGTGAGCTACAGCAACTCTGTTATGCTCTTTTCTTACGCAAAAGAAACAAAACTCGGGTTTCTCCCCAATAATATTTCTTTTGGCGGCAGTTTAAAATTATTTAACCAATCATTAAACGGCGGCGTGGCCAGCCAGGCAACTGCAACCGGTATTGATCTGAACACCAGCTACAAATGGAATTCCTGGCTAACCCTTGGCGCTAATCTGCAAAATATGGTCGAAGGCAGCCTTAATTGGGAAAATGGCGAAAGCGACACAATTGGCGGCTATTACAAACTTGGCGGCAAAATTAATCTGCTTGGCGCAAGCAATGAAGCGCTTTATACCCACCAGCATAAACTCGACCTGGGACTTGATATTGACCTGCCCCATAATACCTTGGGTGGCAACAGATATCATTTAGGCGCAGAATACTCACCGTTGGAAAAAATTTATTTGCGCGGCGGCTTTAACATGGCGCAAGACAGCACAGGCTTAACTCTTGGCGTTGGTGTAATCAACGGCGGGTTTAAATTTGATTATGCTTTTGCCCAAAATCCAGCTATACCTGGGGATAACCCTCATTAT
This sequence comes from Candidatus Margulisiibacteriota bacterium, assembly GCA_018817195.1. Lineage (GTDB taxonomy): Bacteria > Margulisbacteria > WOR-1 > O2-12-FULL-45-9 > O2-12-FULL-45-9 > JAHIUL01. Next base: position 2,468 of record JAHIUL010000150.1, on the reverse strand, counting down.
TTTACGATATCTTATGTTGGCGAAAGGGTTATAAAGATTGACAAAAAACTGGTTAAGAAAGAAGCTGACATTACTTTTGTCTCCCCAAAAGACCGCTTTATAACAGACCAATCATCTATAAAAATGATTGTTGATGCCAAAGTAGTTAAAGCCATGGACCAGGAAACACGCTGGGTAGTTACCGGGCTTTCAGAAACCAAGGAAGTAAAACCAATTGTTGAAACAGAAGCACTTGACTCTGTGTTTTTTAATGGCAAAGAGATCAAAGTGTCTGGCCAAACAGAACTTTCATCTGCCTTAGCCAAAGGAAGGAATGTTTTTAAAGTCTCTGGCCAGGCCGGGACTGATACTGCTACAGGCGAATTAAAGGTACTGCGCTTTGATCCTTTTGATGATACGCCGATGAACTACTGGACTATTGAACCGATTGCACTCAATGTCACCTTAGGCATAATCAAAGGATATCCAGGCAATATCTTTCAGCCGGAAAGACCAATTACCAGGGCAGAATTAGTTACCCTGCTGGTACGCAGTTTGTCCGTTGATTTAGACGCATTTACTTCAGAGGTCAGTTTTGCCGATGTGCCAAAAGACCACTGGGCAGCAAAATATATTACTTATGCTGAAGCAACCAATTTAGTCGCTGGTTACCCGGACGGCACGTTCCAGCCCAACAAGAGTTTAACTCGAGCTGAAGGCGTTACAGTGCTTGCCCGTTACGCCAAGCTGGCAAAAAACCCAGGCGCCAAGCAAGTTTTCCCTGATTTAAAAGCCGACCACTGGGCTAATGAATTTGTTTCCCCAGCCTATGAAGCCGGATTGTTAAAATATTTGGAAGGAAAAGAATTTAAACCATCTTCTCCTTTCAGCCGCGCTGAAGCATGTGAAGTGCTCTATCGCACACCCCAGATCCAGGCTAAGGTTGATGATTTCTGGAACACTGGCGTTGTGAAGTAATTCAATTATTTTGCCGTCCTAATATTGAACGTTTTGCCGTCAGTTCTAATAACAATAGCTCCATCCTCGTCTGTTCTATAAAGCTTTATATTACGAGATTTAAGTTTTTCTAACGTCTGCTTATGCGGATGCCTAAATTTATTATGTTTGCCGCAAGAAATTATCCCAACCTTAGGACTAACTGCCCCTAAAAAAGGAATTGAGGTTGAGGTTCCACTGCCGTGATGGCCCAATTTTAAAATGGTTGAAGCAAGGCTCGCTTCCGGAAACACTGCTAAAATTCGCTCTTCTCCCTCATGTTCATTATCGCCTGTAAACATCATAGTGAAATTTTTGTACATTAACCGAAAAACAATTGAAACATTGTTGGCATCAGAGTTGGTTTCTATTAAAAAAGGCAGGCTGGGATGTAAAATTTCCGCTTTAACCCCTCCTCCGAAATTAAGTGTCTGTCCGGCCCGGCCCACATGGTATTTAATCTTATTTTTTTTAATGAGGCTTAAAAAGCGCTTGTAAGATTGGGATTGGCAACTAAATGCCGGCTCTAGAACAGATTCAACTTTAATTTCGTCCAAAACAGCCGGCAGCCCGCCTACATGGTCCTCATGCGGATGAGTCAATATCACTAAATCCAGGCTGGTAATGCCTTTTTTGCGCAAAAACGGCAGAATAACGCCTTCGCCCATCTTTGCTTCGCTGCCGTCAACCAATATCCTTTTTTTGGCAGGGCTTTCAATTAAGATCGAATCTCCCTGACCAACATCTAATACTGTAATAATTAAACCTGATTGGTTGTCCGAAAAAGCAATATTCCAGAAAAAAACAGTAGAAACAAATAATACGGCAACAGTAATCCTAAACTTATCAACCCTGGGGAACTTTCTCCTCCGCAACACTTCAGTTAAGCCAATTAAACAAATATAATAACCAAGGATAACGGGTAATTTTGGCGGAGCAAGAAATACTTGGGCAAAAGGCAAACCACCAAGAAAACTAATAAGACAATCAGCCGTCCAGATCAAAATTAAATTTGCACCGTTTATCAACTCACCCAAAGGCAAAAATATTGTCCCCAGCAAAGTTGAGACAAAACCTAAAATTACAATTACCCCCACCCAAGGCAGCAATAAAATATTGGTTACCACGCCAACCAATGAGGTCTCGCTGAAATGAAAAAGTGTGACTGGCACAGAAAACAACACCGGCGCAATAGAAGCAGATATTAAACCCGGCAAAAATTTTGGCAAGAATGTTTTTAATCTTTCTGCAATGACCGGGGCAACGTAAACCAAGGACCAGGTAGCGCCAAATGACAGCTGAAAACCAACTTCAAACAAATATTTTGGATTATAGAGCAAAATGATTAAAGCAGAAATTGCCAAGGAAGTATAAATTTCCTTTTCCCGCTCAAATAGCAGGCCAATCAACATAATCTCAGCCATGATAGCGGCTCGTAGGATTGAAGGTCCAAAACCAGTCATTAAAGCGTATAAGAAATTAACAACACTTGT